>JBMOJO010000196.1:0-6841 GCA_049315745.1 Saprospiraceae bacterium
AAAAACAAGTCTACATCCAAATATTATTTGGCATGAAGCGTTATGAAAATACTTTTTACACAACCCCTATCAAAATATTATTTGGCATGAAGCGCTATGAAAAGAAGTTGAAGTAAAAAAATCAAACGGCGAGGCGAAGTTTTTCGCGCAGGGCGAGGAGTTCATCGCGGAATTGGGCGGCGGAGACAAAGTCGAGGTCTTTGGCGGCCTGTTTCATTTTCTTTTCGGTTTCGGCGATATAATTTTCCAGTTGTTCGCGGGACAGATAACCGATTACGGGGTCGGCGGCGATATCGGGTTTTTCGGGCTCGATATAGGCGTTGGATTTTCCCCGGATATCGAGGATAGACTTTTGGTTGAGGATTTCGTCCCTGGATTTGAAGACGGTGGTTGGGGTGATTCCGTTGGTTTGGTTATAGTCCATTTGGACAGACCTTCTGCGGAGGGTTTCGTCAATCGTTTTGCGCATAGAATCGGTGATGGTATCTGCGTAGAAGATGACGAGACCGTTGGCGTTCCGGGCGGCGCGACCGGCGGTCTGGGTGAGGGAGCGGTCGTTTCGGAGGAAGCCTTCTTTATCTGCGTCGAGGATAGCGACCAGGGACACTTCGGGCAGGTCAAGTCCCTCGCGCAGGAGGTTAACGCCCACGAGCACATCGAAGCCACCGAGCCGGAGGTCGCGGATAATTTCGACGCGTTCCATTGTTTCGACTTCAGAGTGGATGTAACGCACTTTGATGCCGATTTTGGCGAGATATTTGGAGAGTTCTTCGGCCATGCGTTTTGTGAGCGTGGTAACGAGCACCCTTTCCTGGCGGAGGGTCCTTTCGTTGATTTCTTCGAGCAGGTCGTCAATTTGGTTGAGGCTTGGCCGGACTTCGATTGGAGGGTCGAGGAGGCCTGTGGGGCGGATGAGTTGTTCGACGATCACGCCACCGGTTTTTTCCAGTTCATAATCTCCAGGGGTAGCGCTGACGAAGACGACCTGGCTCATCAGGCTTTCGAATTCCGGGAAATTAAGGGGGCGGTTGTCAATTGCGGAGGGCAGGCGGAAGCCGAAATTGACGAGGCTGAGCTTTCGGGCGCGGTCACCGCCATACATGCCCCTAACCTGTGGGACGGTGACGTGGCTTTCGTCAATGACCATGAGATAGTCATCGGGGAAGTAATCCAGGAGGCAGAATGGTCGGGTGCCGGGCAGTCTTCCGTCAAAGAAGCGGGAATAGTTTTCGATGCCGCTGCAATAGCCGAGCTCTTTGATCATTTCGAGGTCGAAAGTAGTGCGTTCGCGGATACGGCGGGCTTCGAGGAGTTTTCCTTCGCGTTCGAAGTATTTTTCCTGGCTGTAGAGTTCGTCTTCGATTTCGCGGATAATGTGGTGGATGCGTTCTCTGGGTGCGATATAGAGGTTGGCGGGGAAGATGGCAGCCGCCTCCATGCGTTCGATGCGTTTGCCGCTCTCTGTTTCGATTTGTTCGATTTCCTCAATTTCATCGCCGAAGAAAGTGATGCGGTAGCCAAAATCCACATAAGGAAGGTTAATATCTACCGTATCGCCCCTGACGCGAAAGGTGGCTCGGCGGAAGTCGGTTTCGGTACGGGAGTAGAGGCTTTCTACGAGCCGGAGCAGGAAGCTGTTCCGGGTAATCGTCTGGCCTTTGCGGATACGGATAATCCCGGTTTTGTAATCCTCCGGGTTACCCATACCATATATACAGGAGACGGAAGCGACGATGATCACGTCCCTTCGTCCGGAGAGCAGGGAGGATGTCGCCCTCAGCCGGAGCTTATCCACCTCTTCGTTGATGGCGAGGTCTTTTTCGATATAGGTATCGGTAACGGAGATGTACGCTTCCGGCTGGTAATAATCGTAGTAAGAAACGAAGTATTCCACAGCGTTATCGGGAAAAAACTCGCAGAACTCCCCATACAGTTGTGCCGTGAGGGTTTTATTATGGGTCAGGACGAGGGTAGGTTTTTGTACGCGCTCGATGACGTTGGCTATCGTGAACGTTTTTCCCGAGCCGGTGACACCGAGCAGTACCTGGGCAGGCTCTCCGGCTACGATACTCGTGCTGAGCTTTTCTATAGCAGTCGGCTGGTCGCCGGTAGGACGATAATTAGAGGTGAGTTTAAATTGCATAACAAGACTAAAAACGGACGTATCAATTCGCCGGTTCAACGAGGTCCCATAAATTTCCATAAAGGTCCTGAAAAACGGCTACCGTACCGTAAGGTTCAGTTATCGGGCCGCGAACAATCGGGATATGATGCTGCAGGAGGTTCTGGTAGTCCCGGTTAAAATTATCGGTGTGGAGAAAGAGGAATACCCTTCCTCCGGTCTGGTTGCCGATATGGCTTTCCTGCGCTGTTCCGACAGCCTTTGCCAGCAGAATAGCCGGTCCTTGTCCTCCTTTAGGGCGAACGAGTACCCAGCGTTTGGCAGAACTGATCGGGGTATCCTCGAGCAAGTCGAAATGAAGCTTTTGGGTAAAAAAAGCAATCGCTTCGTCGTAATCTCTGACGACAAGGGCAATATGGGCGATCTTTTGGGACATAAGAAAGGAATTATGAAAAAGGGGCTGGGGTTAGTTTTACAAGGATTACTCCTTAAGCACCATCATCATTTATTACAACGAAGTGGCATGAATTGGAAATGAGGGGTAAACAACAGGAAATCTGTTCCGGTCGTCAAGGAATATTTTAACTGAATGGAGAGATGATTTGCATCGAGCGAACAAAAATTTACGGATAGCACCTTAAAGTTAAAAATTGTTAAAGTACCTTGCAAGAAAAAATAGGGGATCCCGTATTTCCCCTATCTGAAATTAGGGGAAATGCAATATTTTTTAGGGTAATCAGGTTATTATGGCTTTGATTACAAAATTATTTGTGAGACCAGTTCCCACAGCAGCGCTAAATAAACCAGGGAATGCTAAGCCGAAACCTAACCGCGTGGTTGTTATTTTTAACTGTTTGGGCATTTGGCCAGGAACAGATAGCCGGTCGTTTCCTGTATATTGACCATGTCAATTTATTCCTTGGTTCGGATGAAAACTCCGGCGACCTTCTTGTTTTTACAAAGGACAAATATTTTGCATTCAATCCCGATACTGATACCGCGTGGCGCGAGATCCGCTACAAGCGCAATGATCTTTATTTCGAGATTTTCCCTGAAGAGGTCCGGTTTGTTCCAGGTTTAAAGGAGCCCATATTTCTGCGCAATGGCGGAGGAGAAGTCTATGTGTTAAGGGATTCTTCCCTTTTGCGGGCAGATCGTTCTTTCCATCATCGCAACCAGTATGGTTCGGTATATTTTGCGTATAAGGGCAAGATATACAATTACGGGGGCTATGGATTTTTTACGCACAAGGAGTACACGACGGAGTTTTCGATGCGGAACCCGGAATGGTATATTTACACTTACAGTGAAAAAACGAAGATACCCCCGGGGCGGGGCAATTGCCTTTATCAATTCGATTCCGTGAAGGGGCGTTTATATATTTCCGAGGGGGCATTGAATACGAACCCCAGTATCCACAGGGCAGAAAACAAATACCATAGCGATGTTTGGGTACTGGATTTGGCCACGAGAAAATGGAGGAACCTGGGTTTTGTTCCTGGAGCAAAAAAATTTGAAGGAACCGATTGGCTATTTTTTGCAGAAGGATATACCTATTTCGGCTACCCAAGCGCAGAGCGATATATCTGTCGCTTAAATATTGCCCAAAATCGGCTGGATTACTTCGATGCCAGGGAAAATATCAATCAGGTAATTCAATACCGGTACAGGGCAGCGTACAATCCGCGGAACCAGCACTTTGTGGTTGCACGCAAGCGGGTAGGGGAAAGCAATGAAAGATTGATTCTCGAAGCAATCCCGCGAAAAAATATAGAGTACAAACCGGCCTTCTCGAAGCAGTATTATCTGCCCTGGTACGAAGTTTTCCTTTATATCGCTGCTATTCTTGTGGCTATTTTTTTAATATATAAAGGATTGCGCTTATTGAGGCGCTACGTTTCCAAACGGTCAGCGAAAGTTGAGCAAAAATATTCTCTTTTGGTGGAAGATACCGGAAACAACCTCCACTTGGTCTTTGAGGGTAAACCGATCGAATTTGAAGCGGAGCATCAGGGCCTTATCCGCCTTTTTGTGGATAATGGGGGCCGTTTGTCGAACCAGGCCCTCCTGGATTTCGTCCGTAATGGTGTGGAATCTCAAGAGGTCCTGAAAAAGCGCAAGAACCGTTTAATCCGGGAGATTAATGATTCTTTTAAGTTAATCAGCCGTTTGAACGATTTATTTCTCGAGGAGGTACAGGACGATAACGACCGCAGGTTCAGGGACTACCGTATTTTTCCGGCCTACTTCGAAGCGATAAAGAAAGGGGGTGCGGAAAAGTAGCAGTATTTGAGGGCCTAGCGATGTCTTTGCTGCAGGACGGAGACAACATCCTCCAGGGCAAAACCTTTTGCGGCGAGGAGGACGAGGTAGTGAAACATGAGGTCTGCAGCTTCGTTCAGGAAAAGGGTTTCGTTATTGTCTTTGGCTTCGATGACGAGTTCGACGGCTTCTTCACCGACTTTCTGTGCAATTTTATTCATTCCTTTTTGAAAGAGGGAGGCCGTGTAGGAGTTTTCTGACGGATTATCGCGCCGCTGCCGGATAATTTTCTCGAGCTGGTTCAGGAAGTCGGTAGGGAGGTTCTTTTCATTGAAACAGGTATCGCTTCCGGTGTGGCATACAGGCCCTTCGGGACGTACGCGCAGGAGGATGGTATCATTGTCGCAATCGGTTTTCCACTCTACGAGGTGTAGGAAGTTACCGGAAGTTTCCCCCTTTGTCCACAAACGGTTTTTGCTTCGGCTAAAGAAAGTGACCTTACCTTCGGCGAGGGTTTTATCGAAGGCTTCTTTGTTCATATAGCCGAGCATCAGGACCTGATGGGTGGTGGCATCTTGTACGATAGCGGGAATCAGACCATCGGATTTTTCAAAATCAAGCATATACATGATCATCAGCGTATAGGGAGACCCCTGGTTTTTAAAAAAGTTTTGAGCTCGGGCAGGTCCACTTCTCGAAAGTGGAAGATACTTGCGGCGAGTGCGGCATCGGCTTTGCCAACGGTAAAGACATCGTAAAAGTGGGTGTTATTGCCTGCGCCACCAGAGGCAATTACTGGAATATGCAGCATTTCAGAGATTTTGGCGGTGGCTTCAAGGGCAAATCCCTTTTTGGTTCCGTCGTGGTCCATGGAGGTAAAGAGGATTTCACCGGCGCCTCTGGATTCAGCTTCCTTTACCCAATCAAAGAGGTTGCGGTCGGTGGGGATGCGGCCACCGTTGAGATAAACTTTCCAGGTGCCATTTTCCTGCTTCGCATCCACGGCAAGAACAACAAACTGGCTACCGAAGTGGTTAGCGAGGGCTTCGAGGAGGTGGGGGTTGCGCACGGCGGCAGAGTTGATACTAATTTTATCGGCTCCTGCCTCGAGCATAGCGCCGGCATCTGCCACGGAGCTAATTCCCCCGCCAATAGTAAAGGGGATACTGAGGCGACGGGCGATATCCTTGGCCAGGGCAGCCATGGTTTTCCTTTTTTCATGAGTTGCCGTGATGTCGAGGAAGACAAGTTCATCGGCGCCCACACTGCTATAGAAGGCGCCCAGGTCAACGGGGTCGCCGGCATCGCGGAGGTTAACGAAGTTGATCCCTTTGACTGTACGGCCATCTTTGATATCCAGGCAGGGAATAATGCGTTTGGCAAGCATATCAAAAGGTACTTAGGTCTTTGAGTAAAATGGCGCCTTCATAAATGGCTTTTCCGACGATAGCCCCGAAACAGCCACATTCCCGGAGGTGTTCCAGTTCCTTCACGGAGCTGATCCCGCCGCTGGCGATAAGGTTCAGTTCGGGGAGGGTATTTCGTATGTCTTGATAGACGTTGAGGGCACTACCCTGTAACAACCCATCTTTGGATACATCGGTGGAGATGGTATAGCGCACCCCTTTTTCTGCAAATTTTTGTAAAAAAGGGATGAGTTCCTGCTCGCTTTTTTCCTGCCACCCACTTACTGCGATGAGCCCTTCGCGAAAATCTGCGCCGAGGATGATCGCTTCGGGACCAAATTGCGTCAGCCAGCGCAGAAAGAGGTCGGGGTTTTTTACGGCAATAGTCCCTCCAGTTACCTGGCGGGCCCCGCACTCGAGCGCGATGCGCAAGTCGTCATCGGATTTCAGGCCGCCTCCAAAATCAATAAAGAGCTGGGTTTTTGAGGCAATTTTTTCCAAGACGCGATAGTTGACGATGCGCTGTGCGCGGGCACCATCAAGATCAACAAGATGAAGTCTTTCAAGGCCTGCATCCTCAAATGCCCTTGCGACTTCGAGCGGATCCTCGTTATAGACCTTTTTTTGTGTGAAATCGCCCTGGGTGAGGCGTACGCATTTGCCTTCGAGGATATCTATTGCGGGAATGACATACATAGCTTCAAAGCGTTAGGAATTTTTCCAGGATCTGCTGGCCAACGGGGCCTGATTTTTCCGGGTGAAATTGGGTGGCGAAAAAATTGTCTTTTTGCAAAGCGGCACTGAAAGGAAGGATATAATCCGCAGTCGCACTGGTGTAGGGGCCTTCCTCAACGTAGTAACTGTGTACAAAATATACGAATGTATTTTCCATTTCTGGATTGAGCCAGCTATTAGCGCTCAAATGGAGGCTGTTCCAGCCGGTATGCGGTACTTTTTCGCCATTTTGGGGGCGGAAAAGGCGTACTTCCTGGGGGATAATGTTCAGGCAGTCCACGTTATTTTCTTCCGAATGCCGACAGAGGAGCTGCAT
>JBMOJO010000488.1:0-1561 GCA_049315745.1 Saprospiraceae bacterium
GCAATACCCGGCAGGCGAATTTTTCCAAAGGGGATATCGAATATCTACTTGATTAAACCCCTTTCATCGTCAACTGCACCCTGCCCCGTTCGCGGTCAATATCCAGGACTTTCACCATCACCTCCTGGTGAAGCCGCACCACATCCGCCGGGTTCTTGACAAACTTATCGGCGAGCTGGGAGACGTGCACGAGGCCGGATTCTTTGATCCCGATATCCACAAAAGCCCCGAAATTGGTGACGTTGTTGACGATCCCGGGGAGTACCATGCCCGGATAGAGGTCATCGAGCGACTTGACATTTTCGGCGAAGGAGAATGATTTGGCTTTTCCACGCGGGTCCAGGCCGGGTTTGGCCAATTCAGAGAGGATATCGTTGAGGGTAGGCATCCCCACCTTGTCCGTTACGTAGCGGCGAAGGTCCAGGGCCTTGCGGAGTTTTGGGTTTGCGATCAGTTCCTCCACGGTACAGTTATTGTCTTTGGCCATTTGCCGCACGATGCCATAGCTTTCCGGGTGTACGGCCGTATTGTCGAGGGTATTGGCAGCATGGGGGATGCGCAGGAAGCCTGCACACTGTTCAAATGCCTTTTCGCCCAGGCGGGGCACTTTCTTAAGCTGCTCCCGGCCTGCGAAGGGGCCATTGGCCGAGCGGAACTCGACGATATTTTTAGCCAGGGCCGGGCCGAGGCCGGAGATATAAGTCAGCAGGTGCCGGCTTGCCGTGTTGAGGTTTACCCCCACGCTGTTGACCGCACTTTCCACCACCTGGTCCAGGCTTTCCTTGAGCGAAGACTGGTTGACATCGTGCTGATACTGTCCGACGCCGATGGATTTCGGGTCAATTTTCACCAATTCCGCCAGCGGATCCATCAGGCGGCGCCCGATAGAAACCGCACCACGGACGGTGATATCCTGGTCGGGGAGTTCCTCGCGGGCAATTTCGGATGCCGAATAAATCGAGGCCCCGGCTTCATTGACCATATACACCTCCACCGGGACCGGGAAGCGGATGCTGCTGCAAAGCGCCATCGTTTCGCGCCCTGCTGTACCATTTCCCACGGCAATAGCCTGGATCCGGTGTTTATCCACCAGGTAGGTCAGGGTTTTTTCTGCCCCGCCGGCATCGTTTTGGGGCGGATGCGGATAAATGGCGGTATAATCGAGCAGTTGCCCGCTTTCATCAAGGGCCACCACCTTGCAGCCCGTGCGGAAGCCGGGGTCAATGCCAAGCACCCGTTGCTGGCCCAGTGGAGCGGCGAGCAGGAGTTGCCGGAGGTTTTTCACAAACACCTCGATTGCTTCCTGGTCGGCTTTTTCTTTGGAAGTATTCCGGAATTCCGTTTCGATAGACGGGGCGAGCAAGCGTTCGTAAGCATCCTGGGCTGCCATTTCCACTTGTTCCGTACAGCTGCCTACGCCTTTCGCAAACCGCTCCTGGAGTGCGTGGATGGCATCCGCTTCATTTTCCGGAACGATCAGCAGGCGCAGTATTTCTTCCTCTTCCCCGCGGCGCATGGCGAGGAGGCGGTGCGAGGGGCAATCTTTGAGTTTTTCGCTGAA
>JBMOJO010000197.1:0-6749 GCA_049315745.1 Saprospiraceae bacterium
TCTCAGAAGAATATTCTGCCGCCGCAGGCGGCAAAAACCTTTTTACACAACCCCACATTATTTGGATGGGGGTTGTGTAAAAAGGTTTTTCTTGGCGCTTCGCACCAAATTATCTTTAGACAGACACATCATTTTTGAAATTTCGCGAAGCGAAATTTCAAAAATGATGTGTCTGTCTAAATAATATTCTGCCGCCGCAGGCGGCAAAAGACTTTTTACACAACCCCGCAACCCCTATAAAAAAGGTTTTGGAAAAAGTATTTTTCTGGTACTTCGGTTACTCCACAATTGAAAAAGTCGTACGCCGGTTTGCCTGGTGTTGTTCTTCGGAACATCGGGCACACAGACAGTCCACAGAGGGCTGGGATTCGCCGAAGCCGCGTGCGGAGAGGCGGGATGCTTCGATCCCTGCGGTGATCAGGTAATCCACTACCGACTGTGCCCTTTTCTGCGAGAGTTCGAGGTTGTAGTTGTCGTTGCCGCGGCAATCGGTATGGGAGGCGAGCTGTACCCGGATGCCGGGGTTGAGGCGAAGGTTTTCGGCCAGGGCATCTAAAGTCGGCCTGGCATCGCTGCGGATATCCCATTTGTCAAAGTCGTAATATATATTTTCGAGGACGATTTCCTGGTTCATGAAAATCTTGTCCAGTACGATTTCGAGTTCGAATATTTGTTCTTCAGAGGCGGGATCTCTGCCGATACCGATCGTACTGAATTTTCCTGCATTGGTCAAATAGCCTTCTCGCGAGGCAGTGAACGTATAGTCGGTCTGATCATCGAGGAGGAGTGAGAAGGTACCTTCTTCATTGACCGTTGCCGTTTGGCGGGTTTTGTTGATGAGGATGTCCAGTTTTGAGCCCGGGAGGGCTTTTCGGCCCAGCACCTTACTGTTGGGGTCGGCAGGATTGGAGAAAACTTTTTCCAGCACAAAAACATCCAGGCGGAGGACGGTGCGGCGCGGCGTCGCGGCAGGTTTGTCCTGCCCGGCGGCGACGGGTGGTTTCGGTGGTTCAGGCAGCATTTCGTACCGGTAAATATCGTCATTTCCCTGGCCACCGGACCTGTTGGAGGTGAAATAGCCGGTTTGGAGTACTCCGGGTTTAGATGGCACTCTGGGTTCGCGTACGAAACCAAAGTCATCGGCTCCGGAATTGATGGGTGGTTTTAGGTTGAATGCAGGCGCCCATTCGCCGTTTGGCATACGATAAGTACGAAAAATATCGAGGCCGCCCATCCCAGGGTGGAAGTCTGAAGAAAAGTATAGGGTGTCGCCGATGATATAAGGGAATTGCTCGTTTCCAATCGTATTCACTGCGCGGCTCAGGAGTTTTGGTTCGCCCCATCCTTCCGGTGATCTTTCGCTGACGTAGAGGTCGAAGCCCCCCCAGCCGTCTGGATGGTTGGCGGCAAAGTAGAGCTTTGTACCGTCCTCACTGACGCTTGGCTGGCCGTAATTGATGTTGTTTGGGAAAAGATTAAGGGATTGGGGGCTGCTCCATTCGTTATTTTTGTACGTCGAGAACATAATACGGCAATAGGCATCCTGTTTTCTTGGCCCTTCGCAGCGGGTAAAGTAAATTTCTGTAAAGTTTAGCGCAAACGAAGCCGTACCCTCGTTATCAGGCGTATTGATCCGGGCGTCAACCTTTCTGGAGGTGTTGTTGGAGAGGTTGTAAACGTAGATATCGGAGAACTGGTTGCCGGTCCAGGCATAGACCTCTTCCCCGGTACTACCGCTGCGGTCGGAGGTAAAGGCCAGTTCGTCGGTTTTGTACAACACAGGTGCGTATTCTGCATCGCGGGTATTGAAATCCATCGGGCTGATTCGAAACTCCGGCACCTGGATTTTTTTCCATCCCGCGGCGATATCACAGGTGTTGATTTCCCTTCGGTATTCATAAGGGCTCCCGATTTCAATACCCAGATCCTTGAACGCAGTTTTTGCCTCGTCGTAGCGCTCCAGTCGTTTCAGGGCGTAGGCGAGTTCGCGCAATGCGTCCGTACCAAACTGGTTATCGTAAGCCTTTTGGTACCAGGGGAGTGCCAGGTCGTCCTGGGCAAGGATACGATAGGATTCGGCAATTTTGAAAGCTTTTTTGCCTTTTTCGGCACGGGTCTTTGCTTTTTCAAATTCCCTGTTCAGCAGCGGAATAGCGCTGCTGTACTGCTTTCGGCTCCACGCCGTTTCTCCGTCGCGCACTTTTTGGCCCCGGCCCGCAAACGGCAGGGAAGCGATAATCAAAAATAATATCCATCTCATGGGCTATGTAGTATTAGATGGTTGGGAAAGTCCATGCCCCGTAATAAAACGCAGGGGTCCAGGATTAGTTGCCGGCTGTGCCGAGCAGAAGCTTCAGGAAGCTGGCGGGAGCGGATCCGTTAAGCGGGTGATGAGATAGCCTGAAATAAAAAACCAACGCCGCCCCCGGTTAATTTTGCGAAGCAAAATCAACCGGGGGCGGCGTTGGGCAGGGTATTCGACTTGTTGCGATGGGATTCTCCAGGGGTAAAAATGGCTATTTTCGCCCACAACGATTACCCATCGCGACAAGTCTGTCTTACCGCAGTTGGCGGCAAACGGCACAAGAGCAGCCACTTACCCGGATAATTCCCGTATGGGCCGGGCACCGGCTTCTCACATACAACTATTTCTTCTCGAGTACTTTGGTCGAGAACCCTTTACCGGGGCTGTTCGCCTTAGCAATTTTTGCCTTGTCTGCCAGGACATCCCCTTTGGTGAAATCGTGAAGCAGTGCAGAGGCAACGAACACCGAGGAGTAGGTTCCGAAGCCGATACCCAACAGAAGGGCGAAAGCAAAGCCCCGGATAGCCGGTCCCCCGAAAATGAACAGCACGAACACCGAGAACAAAGTTGTTAAGGAGGTAATCAAAGTACGGCTTAACGTGCTGTTGATGGCCCGGTTGATCAACTCTGTTTTATCAAGGGTCGGATAAAGGTTAAAATATTCCCGGACGCGGTCATAAACGATAACGGTATCGTTAATCGAATAGCCGATCACGGTGAGGATCGCGGCGATGAACGCCTGGTCAATCTCCAGGGAGAAGGGCAGGATGCCCCGGAAGAGGGAGAACATCCCCAGGGTAATTATGGTATCGTGGAACAGGGCGACCACGCCGCCGAGTCCGAAGGTGGCCTTGCTGAAACGCACGAAGATATAGACGAAGATCACCAGCAACGCGAGTGTACCTGCGATGAATGCGCTCCTGGAGATGTCATCGGCGATTGTAGGACCTACTTTGCTGGACGTAGTGATATGCGTACCTGCACCATCGGAATCCATGAAAGCGGCTTTATCAATATTCTGGCCTGTTGCCGCTGCCACACCGGCGTAGAGTTTTTCGATAACGCGGGCCTGGGCATCCTCTGCCTGGTCGTTGATCAGATAACTCGTCACCACATTATAGGTATTCTCGGTATCTACCGCCTTGACAACGGGATTGTTGCCTTCGAAGGCCGTACGCAGTGCCCCGCGGAGTTTTTCCGGGGATATTTTGATGTTTTTATCGAAAGTGATATTGAAGGAGTATCCGCCCTTGAAATCCACACCGAGTTCGAAGCCGCGGATCGCTATAGATAACAGACTGATGACCAGCAGTGTGCCGGAGAAAATATAGGCCGATTTGCGCAGGTGCATCCATTTTACCTGGGTATTGGTGAGGATATTTGCGGAGAAAGACCTGGAAAAGCCCATTGAGCGGCCTTTTTCAGACCACCAATCCATCAGCATACGGCTGACGAGCACGGCAGTAAACAAGGAGCATAGCACCCCGATGATGAGTACCACGGCGAACCCTTTGATGGGCCCAAGCCCGAAATAGGCCAGTATGATGCCCGTCAGCAACGTGGTGACGTTGCCGTCAATAATGGCGGAGTAAGAGTGTTTGAACCCTTCGGAGATTGCAGCGAGTAATTTCTGCCCCTGGCGCAATTCCTCCCGGATGCGTTCGAAAATGATCACGTTGGCATCAACGGCCATACCGATCGTCAGCACAATCCCTGCGATACCGGGAAGGGTGAGTACGGTGCCGAAAGACGACAGGGCGCCGATGATGAAGAAGAGGTTCAAGACCAGGGCGAGCACGGCGAAGATCCCTGCACCGGCATAGTACAGGATCATGAAGCCTGCCACGATCAGGAAGGACAGTACGAGGGAGGTAATTGACCGGTCTATGTTTTCCTGCCCCAGGGACGGCCCCACGAGGGATTCCTGAATAATCCGCGTTTCTGCGGGCAATTTGCCGACTTCGAGGATACTGGCGAGGTCTTTGGCTTCCTGGAGGGTAAAGTTTCCGGAAATTTGAGAGCTGCCATTTGGAATGGGTTCATTGACGGTAGGGGCCGATACGACCTCGCCGTCGAGCAGGATAGCGATTTCGCGGTTATTGTCGTTAGCGGCTTTTGTTGTCATTTCCTTCCAGACACGGGCACCTTCGTTGTTCATATTCAGGCTAACCACAGTTTGTCCGCTCACGGGATCCGGGTCTGCGCTTGCGCGGGTGACGTTGTCCCCGCTCAGCCGTGCTTCATTCCTTCCCCCTTCGCGTTTGATCGCGAAGAGCTGGTAGAGGGTTGTCGGTTTGCGCGTGGTCTGTTCTGGAACCGGGTTTCTGGACCAGTGGAAGGACAGGTCGCGGGGGAAGAGGTTACGTACTTCCTGCCTTGCGAGCAAAGAGTCTATACGGCTGCGGTCGCTGCGGTCGGCTACGCCCATGACGGCGAGGCCATAGTTGGCCGCGTTGGGATTGGCGCCGCTCAGGGTAAACATATCGAACAGGGGGCCCTGGTTGACATTGAACGGGCTGTAAACGGTATCGAGCCTGGCAATTTTTGAGCTGTCTGTGTTGCCGAGGCTGTCCGTTGTATAGACGGTGTCAATTTTGATAATATCCTTTTTGATTTCCCCGGTACCGATTGTTTTTGCCAGCAGGTCATTGGCGTCAATGAAAGCCTGTTGCACAATCTGGCCGGTCGGGTTATTGGGATTGATCGGGTCGGAGAGGCGATAGACGTCCCAGAACTCCAGTTTAGCGGCAGCCTGGAGGAAAGTCCTTGCCCGCTCGGGGTTGTCAATGCCGGGGAGTTCCACTACGATCAGGTCGCGGGCGGCATCGAGGGATACGTTGGGCTGGGTGACGCCGAGCTTATCAATACGTTGTTTGAGGAGTTCGAAGGTGCGGTTGACCGTCTCGTTGGCTTTTTGCCTGAGCAGCCTGACCACTTCACCGTCCGAGGATTCGAAGGAAATGTCCTCCCGCAAGACTTCGTTACGGGCAAACAACGGGGCGAGTGGCTGCCCATTGCCGATTTCCCGGAAAGCGCTTGCGAACAGGGTGATGAAGTCAGATTCCGTATTAGCCTGATCTTTAACCGCTTTTTCGAGTGCTGCTGTGAAAACAGGGTCTTTGCTGTTGTTGGAAAGGGAGATGATGAACTCCTTTAAATCCACTTGCAATACCACACTCATACCACCTTTAAGGTCAAGGCCGAGCGCAAGCTGGCTACCTTTGAGTTCCTGATAGGTATAGTTTTTGAGCAGTGGGATAGAAAGGATGGTTTTGCTGGAAATGGAATCCAGATATTTTGTGCGGGCTTCCTTATACACGGCATTGCGCCTTTCGGCCTCCACATTCCGGCTGGCAGCTTCCGCATACGCATCTGCCTTCTTTTCTACGTTCCGCGTAGGTATTGTCATTAAAAATTGTATCAGTGTGACCAGTACCATCACCACGAGAAAGAACCGTATTACTCCTTTTGCTTGCATAGCTTCCGCTTTACTGTGAATAAGTATTTTGTAGGTTTCGTAAAAAACTGGGCAAATATAAGCGTTTTAAAGAATTATGTGCGCTTTCCTTTCCCTTTTCCTCAATCGCTTTAAAAAAGCCTTTACACGCGGGATATTCAGTGGCTAAAAAGGGCGCGCCATCGTCGGGATTGTGCTTTTTTCGGCACATGGCAGAAATGGTGCGGCCAAAAGTACTCCCGCATGAAGCGCATAGCACAGATTTTTTCCGCCCAGCCAGTGGGCTGAGGAAAGGATATCGCGCAGCTTGACCAGGTTTTGACTTTTTTTTCAAAAAAACGGGCATTTATTTTTCGGAAAATTTTTTTGGATTACTTTTAGCCCTGTTGTATGGGTGTCGCTGTTCTGGAAGTCTTTTCTTTTTCACAATAAAAATCGTTTTTATGGGGCTTGTTTCATTTTTAAAAAACGCGGGCGCAAAACTGTTTAAAAAGAAAGCGGCAGAAGCAAAAACAGAAAAAGAGGCCCAGGAGATCAGGGCAGCGAACGCCGATGAGCTGAAAAAAGCAGTACTGGCGCTCGGCATCGCCGTCAAAGATTTTCATGTGGACATTGACGGTGGCCAGGTCACCGCATTCGGGGAAGTGGAAACCCAGGCTAACCGGGAAAAGGTGGTGCTGGTGCTCGGCAACGTCGAAGATGTGGAATGCGTGGACGACCGCATGACTGTTGCTGTCCAGGAGCCTGAGTCCATTTTCTACGAGGTTAAAAAAGGCGATAACCTTTCCAAAATTGCCAAACAGGTTTACGGCAATGCAAACAAATACCCGGTGATCTTTGAAGCCAACAAGCCAATGCTCAAAGACCCCGATTTGATTTACCCGGGCCAAATGCTGCGTATCCCCCCGCTGGAAAAATAATGCCGGGGCGTGGGGGTTGTGTAAAAAGGTTTTTGCCGCCTTCGGCGGCAGAATATTCTTTTGAAAC
>JBMOJO010000489.1:0-1540 GCA_049315745.1 Saprospiraceae bacterium
AAAACACGTCGGTTTCAAAAAAATATTCTGCCGCCGAAGGCGGCAAAAACCTTTTCACACAACCCCAAAAGGTTTTTTACGGCGCTTCGCGCCGAATGATATTTTGAGAGACACGTCATTTTCACGATTTCGTGAAGCGAAATCGTGAAAATGACGTGTCTCTCAGAAGAATATTCTGCTGCCGTAGGCTCAAGGTCAGATAATGGTTGAAGTCCTTTCAGAAATCTGTTGGTGGTCAATTTTGAGTTCGTTGCCATCAGAGATGAGGTGGGCGATAAGGTCTCCGATTTGGGAGCAGGTAAAGGAATGCTGCAGGTCGAGTTCGGCGGTGCCCATTCCTTTCTCGAGGATGTAGCGCACGGTTCTATATACTGTTTCGGCTTCTTCGCCGAGGCCGAAATGCTCGAGCATCATAGCGCCGGAGAGGATAGCGGCCATCGGGTTGGCGATGTCCTGTCCGGCCGCCTGGGGGTAAGAGCCGTGGATCGGTTCAAACAACGCCGTATTTTCGCCGATAGAGGCAGAAGGCAGCAGGCCCATGGAGCCGGCGATCACGCTCGCTTCATCGGAGAGGATATCGCCAAACATATTTTCAGTGAGCACCACATCGAATTGTGCAGGCCACTGAATCATCTGCATAGCGGCATTGTCCACGAACATATAATCCACGGTCACCTCCGGGTATTCCGAAGCCATTTGACGGATAGATTCCCGCCAGAGCCTGGAAGTTTCGAGCACGTTGGCTTTGTCCACGAGGGTGAGCTTTTTCCTGCGGCGCATGGCAGCGGCAAACGCGAGGCGGGCGATGCGCTCGATTTCAAACTTATGATATACGCACAGATCAGAAGCGCTCGTTTCCTGGCGTTCTTTTTCTCCGAAATAAATACCGCCGGTGAGCTCCCGGAAAATCACAAAATCAGCCCCCTTTACCCGTTCGGGACGCAGGGGCGAGAGGTGGAGCAGGCTGGCGTAAGTGGCGACCGGCCGGATATTGGCAAAGAGCCCCAAGCCTTTGCGCAGGCGCAGCAGCCCTTGTTCCGGACGCACCTTCGCCGAGGGGTCGTTGTCGTATTTGGGATGGCCAATGGCCCCGAACAGGACCGCATCGGCATTGAGGCACAAGTCGAGGGTGGTCTTGGGCAAGGGGTCGCCGGTTTTGTCAATGGCGATGGCACCGACTTCTGCTGCTTTATAGAAGAAGTGGTGTTCATAACGTTCGGCAACAGCATTCAGCACTTTTACAGCTTGCTGGGTGACCTCAGGGCCGATCCCGTCACCTGCCAGTACGGCAATATTCTTTTTCATTAGGTGTGGTTTTGGACTTGTTGTAAGCGGTTATCCGGGGGCTGGGTCAAAGGCTGGGGGTGTAGAAAGTCTTTTGCCGCCTACGGCGGCAGAATATGGTTTTTAATGAGGTTGTATAAAAAGTTTTTTTACGGCGCTTCGCGCCGAATTTTTGAGGGGTTGTGTAAAAAAGTTTTTTACGGCGCTTCGCGCCGAATTATGTTTTGAGAGACGCGTCATTTTCACGATTTCGCTT
>JBMOJO010000198.1:0-6688 GCA_049315745.1 Saprospiraceae bacterium
ACGTGTCTCTCAAAACATCATTCGGCGCGAAGCGCCGTAAAAAACCTTTTTACACGCCTCACTTTATTTTTAAACCGACGTGTTTTTCATGATTTTGCGAAGCAAAATCATGAAAAACACGTCGGTTTAAAACTTTAATTTGGCGCGAAGCGCCGAAAAAAGACCGTCTGTGTATAAACGGTGTATTTCATGGAGGACGAAGTAAAAATCACCGCGGCAATTGCAGCACTGGAAGCACAGCGTTCCCTGCTCGGCGATGCTGCGGTGAATGCGGCCATCGCCGCCTTGCAGGCGCAGTTGGACAGCGCCAGGGCCCGTGCCGGTATTTCGCTGGACCTTTCCGGCGAGCGGAAACTCGTCACCGTTATGTTTGCCGATATTTCCGGGTTTACCGCGCTTTCCGAAACGATGGACCCGGAACAGGTGCGCGCACTTATGAATGGCTGTTTTGATTATCTGGTGCCCGTAATCCAGGCGCATGAGGGTACGATTGATAAATTCATCGGAGATGAAATCATGGCGCTGTTTGGCGCCCCGATCGCCCATGAGCGCCATGCCGAACTCGCCTGTGCGGCCGGCTTGGAAATGTTCAGGGCCCTGGAGGATTTTAACCGGAAGCACCAAACTACGCTGGAGCTCCATATCGGGATCAACAGCGGTCTGGTAATCGCCGGGGCCATAGGCTCCCAGGGACGCCAGGATTATTCCATCATGGGCGATGCGGTCAACCTGGCGGCAAGGCTGAAAGATGCCGCCACTCGGGGCGAGATCTTTGTAGGGGAAGAAGTATTTGCCCTCGCGAAGGATTTCTTTCATTTCCAGCCCATGCCGCCCATGCGCCTGAAAGGCAAGCAGGAACTGGTGCGGAGCTGGAAGCTTCTGCGCCCCAAAGACCGGCATAACCTGCGGAGGGAAAGAACCGTGCACGCGGGCCTTATCGGAAGGGAAGAGGAGGTAGCAGCCATTGTCGGCGCCCTGAGCGGGCCCGGACAAGCGAGCGGCTGCCGGGTCTGGATCATCGGCGAGGCAGGGATCGGAAAGAGCCGGCTCCTGGAAGAGGTGAAGGGGCATGTCGGGCAAAAGGTGCGCTGGGCAGAAGGCGCAGCGCTGGCCAGCAGCCGGCAAAATGCTTATCAGCCTGCCGCGGAAATCCTGGCCCGACTGATTTCCCCAGGACAACGCCTCGAGCCCGGGCAGCTCAAAGTACTTTTAAAGCAGCATTTTATGGCGTACGGTGAGGCGATCGGCATGGTCCATTTTGCCGCACTTTGCAGAACGATGCAAATCAGCTTGGACGATGAGGAAGAGGTCCCCCTGCGCTATCTGAAAGGCAATGAACTCCGTGAAAAGGTTTCGGCAGCATTTTCAGCATTTCTCACGGATCAGGCAAAGGAAAAACCCGTAGTGCTGGTCTGGGACGACCTCCACTGGGCCGACCCCTCATCGCTCGCCCTAATAGAAGACCTTTTGCTGGACTACCCGACGGCCCCCGTTTCGTGCATCCTGGCGCTCCGCCCGCAAAAGGAAGAAAAAGCATGGGAGCTTTATCAAAAAATGACCTCAGGCCCCAACACCAACGTTTTGAATCTCTCCCTGGGCCAGCTCGATAGATCCCAGTGCGCGTCGCTGGCCCGAAAGCTGCTCAATGCAGCGAATATCGCCCCCGAAGTAGAAGCTTTTCTGCTCGAAAAGGCAGAGGGGAACCCATTTTTTCTAGAGGAACTGCTCAGGAGCCTGTTGGACAGCGAAATCCTTTATGTGGAAGGTAAAACGGTAAAAAGCACCGCCAAACTGGACACGATCGGGATCCCCAGGACTTTGCAGGGCGTTATTGCCTCCCGTATTGATCGCCTCCAGGAATCCGATAAACAAGTGCTCCAGATCGCATCGGTTTTGGGGCGCATCTTCAGGGATATCGTCCTGGCAGAGCTTTTGCTCGCAGTGAAAAAAAAGCCCCTCCTCGACCCTTCGCTCCAACGCCTGGTCGAGCGGGAGTTGCTGCGCCTGGATGCCCAGGATTTCTCGGAGTTGAGCGCATATATTTTCAGACACGCAGTTACGCATGATGTCGCCTACAATTCTTTGTTGCAGGCAGATCGCAAAATCCTGCACCAAATGGCCGGGGAGACCCTCGGGCAGCTTTTTGGTGCAGATCAAGAAGCATACGCAGAACGCATCGGTTTTCATTTTGAAATGGCCGGCGACGCTGAAAAAGCCCTTCATTTCCTGCAGATGGCTGCACAACGCGCACAAAACCTGCATTTTAATGAAGAGGCGATCGCCCTTTACGACCGCGCGGCCCATCAGGCAGCTCAACTTGCGGCCGCACCGGGCAATGACGGCAAATGGAATGTTATGCGCGCAGCTATATACGAAAGCAAGGGCGATATCCTGAGGTTAATGGCCCAGGGGGAGCCTGCGGCCGCCAGCTATCAGGATGCCCTGGCGCAAATCCCGGCTACGGATCAAATCGGTATAGCCAGGCTGCACCGGAAAACCGCCCTTTGCTACCAGGGGCTGAGCCGCGTCATGGAAATGGTGGCTTTCCTCCAAAAGGCGCAGGATATTCTCGAAACGATGCCGGGCGAGCGAAACCCAGTATGGTGGACGGAATGGATAGAGGTACTCAACGAACGCATGCTGTTGCACTACTGGACCAACGAGACGGAGCTCATGCAGGTTTTTGCAGATAAAATTGCGCCCAGTCTCGGGGCGTTCGCCGCCCCGGTGCAGCAAGCTAAATACTATGGCAACCTGGCTGCTTTACATATCCGCCTCGGGGAGTACCTGCTCGACGATACCGCCGCCGGGTTCGCTTCCCGCTCCGTAGATGCCGCAGTGGCTTCGGGAAACCTCCTGGTGGAATCTTCCTCCTGGTTTAACCTGGGATTCAGCAAACTTTGGAAAAACGATATGCCCGGCGCCATCCCCTGCTTCCAGCGCTCCCTGGAACTAGCGGAAAAGACAGGCGATATGGTCGCCCAGTCCAGAAATCTGACCTATCTGATGGTGGCATACCGCAGACTGGGCGATGTGGCCAATACCGATCTTTTTGCCCGGAAAAGCCTCGAAATAGCACAAAAGATCAATATGCCGGAATATCAGGGCATGGCCAATGCCAATTTTGCCTGGCTGGCATATCGGGAAAAGCGCTGGAGCGATGTAGAGGCTTACGCCCAACAAGCATTCGCATACTGGGAAAAACTTACGGTCAAAGGCAGCAGCCTGGTCTTTGTATGGCTGGCCGTATTCCCGCTGACGGCCGCCCTGGCCCAACGCAATGATTATGAAAATTCCAGGAAATACCTGGCCATGCTCTCCGCACCCGGCAGAAAGCGTCTCGAGCCTGAACTCGTGGACTCAATTTCCTCCTTTCTGGTAACTTCTTCCGACGTCCCCCAATCCGAACAGCAACAACAGATTAACGGTATCCTACGACAAGCCGGGGAGCTGTCTTATCTCTGATTTTGATCGTTTGTCGGGATTGGGGCCATTCCTATCTACCCGCCTTTACGGGCCCTGCAAAGCTGTGGATCTCCCTCCTGAACAAGTTCTATTCTGGAAAGTATAGAAGTTTTTCTATATTTGCCATTAAATGAATGTATTACAGCGCCCTTCGGCGATATCCTTATTTTTTTAAAATTGCTCCCTGTTCTTCATTGTCTGTAAGCCTCAAGTGTTATGGTATTTAATTTGAGCAGATTGCAAAAAGGAAACATTAGCAGTGTTTTTCGTATGCTGCCCGGTTTATGTGCGTTGCTTATGCCGGCATTCGCCTTTGCCCAGATTTTTATCGGGGCAGGTATTCCAGATTCCTCCGCATTGTTAGAATTAAAAAGCACCGAAAAGGGCTTTCTGCTGCCGCGCATTACGGATATTCAGCGGGATTCCATCGCCCTTCCCGCAACGGGTTTGATGATTTTCAATGTATCAAAAAAGTGTGTGGAAATCAACTACGGCCGACCGGAAGCCCCTTACTGGAGTTGCCTGGCGTTTGCGCCTGAAGAAGAGTTGCGCTGCGGTGCCTATATCGCACCGGAAGTATGGCAGGAGTTCATGTGCTATAACCTCGGAGCTGCTTATACCGGCCAAGACTCCGCCCGTCTGTTGTCTCCGAGCTGGGAAATAAACGGCGGCTATTGGCAGTGGGGACGTAAAGCTATGGCAGCCCCGGGGCCGACCGGCCCCGGGCAACAACAGGCGAACAGCGGGGAAATAGCCGGATGGATAGGAGAGGAATGGGCGGCTGATACGGCATGGACAGGGGAAAGCAAAACCGAAAATGATCCCTGCCCCGAAGGATACCGCGTTCCGGCACTGGAGATCTGGCAGGCGTTACTGGACAATAACCCGCTAACCTATATCGGCAGTACGTGGTCAGAAGTAGGTGCTACCAATTATGAGAACGGCATTAAACTGGGCGAAAAACTGTTTTTACCTGCCGCAGGGTTCCGGTCTTTCGATGGTGGCTACCTGGTTCAAAGGGGTATAATGGGGAGTTACTGGAGCAGCCAGGCCTACATCGAATATATTGACGCTTATTTTTTCTATTTCGACAACTTTTCTGCCAGTACCTCCAATTTCCTGGTCCGCACAGATGGCCGCTCCGTTCGATGCGCCAAAATCGAAAGTGGCGTTGAGGTGTTCCCCCCCACCGTAATTACAGGCCTGACGGGCCCGACTGGAACGATAAACGCAACCGCCGCAGTGGTTGCCGGAGAAGTCCTGCAAACCGGGGGCGCCTCGGTTACTGCCCGGGGATTTGTATGGTCGGAAAATCCGTCGCCGGTCGTTTCCTCCGCTTCCAAAACCATAAACGGGGAAGGGACTGGATTCTATGAGGGTGTCCTCGATTCCCTGGAACCCGGTAAGACCTACTATTACCGTGCTTATGCAACGAATAGCGCCGGCACCGGGTATGGAAATGAATTGACGTTCATGACCCCTGTTCTCGTTCCTGGAGTAACAACTATCCCAGTTAGTGCCATTTTGGAAGGAAGTGCCGTTAGTGGAGGAACCATTACCAGCACAGGAGGGGCTGTTGTGCTTTCCAGGGGGGTCGTTTGGGACACGGCAAGCAGCCCGACTATTGCGCTGCTCACTAAGACAACAGATAGCTTATCTGGGGCCAGTTTTCAATCCCAAATTTCCGGATTATCTCCAGGAACCTTATATTATGTGCGGGCTTTTGCGACCAACCAGGCAGGAACAGGATATGGAGCGGCGCGCTCTTTTCAGACGGCCACTGCACTGCCTACGGTATCTACTTCGGTAGTGGCCGCTATTACCGGCACTAGCGCCGTTACCGGTGGGGCCGTATTGAGTACCGGTGGTGCAACCGTTTCGGAAAGGGGGGTGGTTTGGAGCCTGTCGCCCGGGCCCACTGTAACCCTGTCCACCAAAACGGTGGATGGAAGCGGTCCCGGAAGCTTTACCAGTATGCCGGACGGATTGTCTCCGGGGCGGACTTATTACCTAAGGGCCTATGCTACCAACAGTAAAGGAACGGCCTACGGCCAGGAGATTCTTTTCAGTACCCCGGTAATGGCCCCTTCGCTTAGCACAGATGTTACCGGTCCTGTAACTTATACCATACCCATTACCGGCCAGCAAATCACTGAATACCGTTCTGCTTCCAGTGGGGGTACCGTTAGCTCAAATGGGGGCTCGACTCCATACGCCAGGGGGGTGGTATGGGGTACGCAGAGCGGCCCTACGACGGCCCTTGCTACTAAAACCAATGAAGGCGCCGGGGATGGAAAGTTCGTTTCCGTCATCAGAAATTTGAGGCAGAGCACCACTTATTACATCCGGGCGTATGCTACCAACAGCGCCGGTACCGGTTATGGCAATGAAGTCATCTACACCACACCTAATTATTGCGGGGCTTATGTTGCACCGGATGTTTGGAAAACGTTCATGTGTTACAACCTGGGGGCTGCGGATACCCTGGGAGATCCATTTGTGCCCGGATGGGAAATAGTCGGGGGATACTGGCAATGGGGAAGGAAAAATATGGCTGCTCCGGGGCCGGCGGGATCTTCTTCCGCTTTAGCAAATGCTGGGTTGATTGCAGGATGGAATACGACCGCTGCCGCGAACGGTGCGTGGAGCAACGGGTCAAAATCGCTTCCGATCCATGTCCTGAAGGTTTTCGGATCCCAACAGATGCCCAGTGGCGGGGTGTGTTAGCGTATAATTCCCCTCGCAATACCGGAACGAGCTGGACAATCAGCGCAACCAATTATGCGAGCGGGAAAATGATGGGCGGAAATTTATTTTTGCCCGCAGCGGGTTACCGGGATTTCGAGAGTGGTCAACTAATTGTAAGGGGGGCTGCCGGTGCCTATTGGTCAAGTACAGAACATGCTGTACTATCCAGCTATGCCTGGGGCCTCAATTTCGCTGAGTTCAGTAATGTCATGGATAGGCTGCTGCGTACATTCGGGTTTTCCGTTCGCTGTATCGCCGAATAACCCCGGCTGAAAAATAAATTTTATCGTAACTATTTACCGTATGTTTCCGCGGCTTCGCCGCGAAGGATTTTATTTGGCGTGCGTTCATTTTTTACGCGCGTCCGCGCGTAAAAAATGAACGCACGCCAAAATATTATTTCCCAGCGCGCGCCCTGCTAAATAGTTACTGAGGCTGTGTAAAAAGTATTATTTCGGCGCTTCGCGGCAAATTA
>JBMOJO010000199.1:0-6668 GCA_049315745.1 Saprospiraceae bacterium
ATGTCTGCACCACTTCTCGAGTGTATGTCGCACCCTTCGGGTGCTAAATAGTTACAAAAAATAAACATTATAGGGGTTTTGTGAAAAAGCTTTTGCCGCCTGCTGCGGCACAATTTTCTTCTTAGAGACGCCTCATTTTCGCGATTTCGCTTCGCGAAATCGCGAAAATGAGGCGTCTCTTAAAGCACGATTTGGCGCGGAGCGCCGTGAAAATTCTTTTTATATAACCACAGAAATTATTTCCCAAGGCCATGCTCCGCTAAGTAAAAAAATATTACCTTCCAAGCCTGCAATTTAATATTTAATTTTATGGGTTGGTCCTATAAAAAACGTCGTGTACCTGAAGCAGCCTCCGGCGCTGCCCGCAAAAGTTATGGCTCCACCTGGTGGGGCAAAAAGTGGCTGGAGGCGTTAACGGAAATAGATTTTTCCAACCGGCTGCCGCGTGGCAGGAATTACGCAAATAGTGGTTTGGCCCGTGACCTCGTATTTATAGGGAATACGATTTCGGCCAAGGTTAAAGGCTCGAGGCCCAGCCCCTACAAGGTACAGATCACGGTACTGGATTTTGACAAAAGTACACAGGAACGACTTGTACAGATCGTGGCCGACAACCCGCTCTTCCTGTCCAAACTCTTGAACCGGGAATTACCCCCCGAACTGAACGACGCCTGTTTGGCTGAAGGCATTCAGGTGTTTCCTGGAAGATGGGCCGATCTGAAGGCTTCTTGTTCCTGCCCGGATTGGGCAGTACCCTGCAAACATATTGCAGCAGTGCTTTATCTCGTGGCAAACGAAATTGACAAAAACCCCTTTTTAGTATTCGATCTACACGGCTTCGACTTATTGGCTACCTTAAAAGAAAGTGGCTATACGGAAGTTGCCGAAGCATCCGTGCCGATAACCTCCTTATCTGATTTACAATATCCCGGGGCACCAGAGGCATCCATTACCTACCCCTCCCCGGACGAGGCCCGGTGGGATGCCCTCGATTTGTCTATTATCCCTAATAGCCGCGACAATCTGCTGCGCCTGCTGGGCGATAAGCCGGTATTTTTTCCGGAGGGTGATTTCAAAAAAACATTTGCTGCTGCTTATAAGCGTACGGCAGCAAGTTTGGAAAAGGCTAGTGACAAGGCACAAGATTTATCTGCGGCGCAACTACACGCTTTACAAAATGCCGAAACCACTGTACTAAGGGTACATGCGGAAGAAGGCAGATTTATGGGCGCCTCCTTCCTGGATGCAAAAGCGGAAAGCGTATTCGAGTTTGACTCGATGGAGCAACTTTCCGATTTTCTCAGCAGTTTAGCGCCTGCACAGGCTGCAATGGCAGCTCCTGCCATTCGTGCCCTTCACCTGGCATACCGACTTTCAGAATCTCTATGCCGAAAAAGCGCTTTTTTACCACAATTATTAAAACTTCCAGATAGCAAGAAACAAGCGCCCGGTTACCTCATCCGCATGGTGCCTGCCATGCTCAACTCAGAAGTGCGAAGCGTTGTTGAACAATTCAGTGCGTTACTTCCAACCGGAATGCTTCTTTATATGGGCAAGCGTACTGCCTACGGACCTTTGCCAACGGATTACCCTAGCGCCATCCTGTCTCTGTTCATCAGTTATTTTGCAAATAGCGCTTCCGGGAAATTAGCGCAAGAAGGAACGCTTCCCAGTTGGTTTTTCTCCGGTGCCCCTATGGTATTCGACCAGTTCGAAAACCGGGAATATCCGAAAAACATCCAACTTTGGCTTGGCCGATTTTTTATCGCCGAAAAAGATATCGTGCCGGTATTCGAAGTTAGAGAAGACGAAGATGGGATTTTTGAAGTGGGCGTCAGCGTGGAAGACAAAAAAGTGCCTTTTCAGGCTCCGGTGCCGCTGGAAGCGATTTTTTCGGATAAAAAATACAGGAATTTGCGCATGGAGGCCTTGCGCGACCTGATCATGGTAGCCGAATACTTCCCGCCCCTCAACGATTTGATATCTTCCCGCGGCAAAAACAAGCTTCGGTTTGACAGCCATGCCTTTGCAGAAGTCTTCTTTCAGGCCTTGCCGCTCATTCGTTTGTTCGGTATCCGGGTGTTATTGCCGAAAGCCTTGCAAAAGTTGATCCGACCTGCGATATCCATGTCACTTAGCGCTGGAAAGCAGGGAAAAGTGGAAGGTACCGGACTCTTATCATTTGCCAATATGATTGATTTCCAGTGGCAAATTGCGCTCGGCAACCAGATGCTTTCGGTGGAGGCCTTTCTGAAAATGGTCAAAATGATGCGCGGCATCGTGCGCCTGGCCCAAGGCTATGTATATGTGGATGAAAAAGAAATTGCTGCGCTACTGGAAAAAATAGAACATACCAAGGTACCTTCAGGCCCGCAATTACTCCAAATTGCGCTTTCCGAGGAGTACCTGGGCTCCCCGGTCCACCTCGACGCATCAGCCCGTGCGTTGATTGCGGATTTGCTGCGTCCTGATGCCGTGGCGCTTCCTACAGGTTTGCATGCCCAGCTCCGGCCCTATCAGCAACGTGGGTTCGAGTGGTTATACAAGAACACCCGCCTCGGCCTGGGCAGCCTCATCGCCGACGACATGGGCCTCGGCAAAACCCTTCAGGTAATCGCTACCTTGCAACGGCTTAAAGAAGATGGGGCACTTGGCGGTAAGCAGAAAGCACTGGTCGTTGCGCCCACTACCCTACTCACCAACTGGTCAAAAGAAATTGCCCGCTTCGCCCCCGGTCTCGGCATACATATCTATCATGGGCCGAGTCGGCGGCTGGAGCCCCTTGAGGCAAATGAAATCCTACTCACTACTTATGGCGTGGTGCGTTCCGAAATCGCGGAATTTCAAAAAAAGAAATGGGTTTTGGCCGTAATTGATGAGGCGCAAAACATCAAAAACCTGGAAACTGCACAAAGCAAAGCAGTCAAAAAGTTAAATGCCAATGTGCGCATAGCGATGACCGGCACACCCGTGGAAAACCGCCTCAGCGAGTACTATTCCCTGTTCGATTTTGCCAACCGAGGTTATTTGGGAACGCTGAAAGCCTTTACCGCCGAATATGCAAAACCTATTGAAACGGAGCGGGACCAGGCAGCCCTCGACCGTTTCCGGCGCGTGACAGCGCCCTTTCTTCTGCGCCGGGTAAAAACGGACAAAAGCGTCATCAGCGACTTGCCCGACAAGATCGAGACCGACCAATTTTGTACCCTTACCCCCGAACAGGCCGCCCTTTACAAGGGTGTAGTAGAGGAATCCCTGCAGGCCATCGAACGGGAAACAGAAGGCGACATCAAACGCCAGGGCCTCGTATTGAAAATGTTGACTGCACTAAAGCAGGTGTGCAACCATCCTGCACATTTCCTGAAACACCCTGTTGCAGAACCCAAACTTTCCGGAAAGACCCAACTCCTGCTCGATTTACTCGCCCAAATCCTGGAAAACGGCGAAAAAACCCTCCTATTCACCCAATACCGGGAAATGGGGGAACTGCTGCTGCCCTTACTGCGCAAAGAACTCGGCCAGGAAGCCGCATTTCTGCACGGCGGCGTATCCCGCAAAGGACGGGACGAAATGGTAGAAGCCTTCCAGCACCACCACAAGCAACGCATCTTGCTGTTATCACTCAAGGCCGGCGGTACCGGCCTTAACCTCACTGCAGCTTCCAACGTCATCCACTACGACCTCTGGTGGAACCCAGCCGTAGAAGCCCAGGCCACCGACCGCGCTTTCCGCATTGGCCAGCAACGCAATGTCCAGGTTCACCGGTTTATCACCCAGGGCACCTTCGAAGAAAGAATCAACGCCATGCTGCAATCAAAAAAAGAATTGGCCAACCTGACCGTAGCGGCAGGCGAAAAATGGGTGGGGGAATTATCCGATGGGGAACTAAGGGACTTGGTGCGGTTAGGTGGGTAGCGCGAAGGTTTATTCGCCCCTACGATTACCATTTGGGGATAAATGCGGGGGGGGGAAATGCCTGAAATTTGTGCATAGACGACATTCCCCTCCCCTTTGCGGCTTTGCGGCTTTGCGTGAAATTATTTTTTTTCTCGCAAAGACGCCAAGACGCTGAGAAAAACACCTCCCCTTCGCGGCTTTGCGACTTTGCGTGAAATTATTTTCTCTCTCGTAAAGACCTATATCCATTTCGTTCAGATAGCGCATTTTCCAGAAAAGGATACCCTCCCCAAAGGATATCACATTGCCTGGGGCCGCGGACACCCCCGGCAAATAGATACCTTTTGTATAGATTTATCCTTATCTTCCTACCTCATCCCCTTTAAAAATTCCTCAAAATCCTCTAAAAATTGCGCAGGGCATTCGACATACGGGGTATGCCCGATTGGATATTTGATGAGCTTATAATTTTTAAACTTTTTGATCGCAGATTTACTCCTCCCCAATTGCACGAATTTATCTTTAATGCCCCAAGTAAAAAGTACCGGACAAGAGATTGTTTCAATCAGGGGCCGCAAATCTTCTTCCTCGGATTTAAAACTTGTCCAGGCCTGGACCAGCAAAGGGGCCAATGTGTAGCAATCTCTCGTTATTTCACTCCTTCGTTCGATGGATGCAGGAGTGGTTAAAACATTTTTATAATACCATTCAAACTGCTTTTTAAATTTTGGATCCATTTCCTCTCCCTTCCTGAAAAAGCGCACCATGAAATTCAGGAAAATCGGCGCAATAAACCCGTTTTTGTCAAGGCCCCCCGGATTACTCAAGGCAAGCATGCTGATGTCGGGATTATTGGAAGCCACGCGGATGGCCGTTGCACCGCCAATCGAATTGCCGACGATTATGAGATCCTTCAATTCCTGTTTTTCGATAAACTCCAATACGATTTTCGAAAAATAGGATGCTGAAACAGGTCGCTGTGCCGCCTGCGAGTTTCCATGCCCGGGAAAATCAAGGCTGATAATCCTGTAATGCTGAAGATCCAACTGGTATAAAGTTGCAAAGTCTTTGGAACTGTGGCCGATGGCGTGCAAACAGAGCAACACCTGGCCTTTTCCTGCATCTTTGTAGGCAAGTTCTACATTGTCAATGGAGATATGCTTATCGGCAATTGACGGGAATTTCTGAGCGTTAATTTCCATTTCAAAAAAGGTATAAAAAGAGATGTAAGCCTTTCATCCAAATCGTCAAATGGGGCAACTTAGCAGCCCGGCCATTTTATTTTTTTACCGGAAGATACGAGGAACTTTTCAAATCGCGCTTCAGACAACAGTTAGAAATTCCACCATCAGATAAGCCCCATTGGCGTTGGCATCGGTCACAATTTGCGGAAGGCCGTCCATCACATCCAGGGATTGGTCGTGAATATGCCCTGCCAATATCCCCAGTAGGTTGGGGGAAGCGCGGACGGTATCATAAAACTTCCGCGTGGATGGCGACGGACCGGACTCCGGCCACCTTTCCCGGCGTTCCAAAGCATAATTTTTATCTGTAGCCGCTCCCCAATCCGGATGGCCACAGCCAAAACCGACGGGCCGCCCGGGCGCGTACAAGGGAATATGTACCAATAATACCGTCGGTTTGCCGAGGGCAATTTCCTTTTCAAAAAAAACGAGCTGTGCCTCGGTAATCTGGTAATCGGAATTGTCCAGGGCCACGAAGCGGACACCGCCAATCTCGAGACTGTACATGAGCGGATTGTGGTTTTGATACATTCGAAGAAGCCTTTGCTGGATCCAGGTATCGCGCAAAGTGGCAATAGGACCAGGCATTCCCTCATAGTGCCAGTCGTGGTTGCCCGCTACATACATCCAGGGCAGGCCTGCTTTTTCCAATCTCTCGGCTACCCATTCGATAGCCGCCTCGGAAGGGAAACTGAAGATATCGCCCACCAGTGCCAGCAGACTAACTTTTTCCTTGACGGCGATGGCCAGGGTTTGTTCGAAGCAAGCTTCAGGATTAGTCGTTTCCCGGGTCCGGAAATGCCGGGTCTCGTTGTAGGCTTTAGCCATGCGCCCGCTATAGGGCTTAAAGGCAGCTCCGCGTTCATCATCTCGAAAGAGGTGGGTATCCGCCAGCATGAGGATAGTAAAGGGCTCCCGGATCCCAGAATGATAAAACCTAACGTGATTCCCGTCTATGGCAAAAGTGCTTTCCCGCTCCTGCCTTCGTATGGCGAGAGGTTTGAAATACAAGCCACCGGAGGCAGCAGCGAGGGAGAAGAAAAGTTCACGTCTATCCATGCGTTTTGTTTTTTCAAGCCCTAATAAAGTATATCGATTTAGCGTGCACAAAGCGCAAAGCCTATAACCAAATCTCCACCGTTATCTCCGTTTCCAATCTCAAATTTTCTTTTTTTCGTATTTCAGCTTTCAGCGGCAGTAAATAAGTATTGCGTTTTGTATCAAACCATATTGCCGTTTCCCATTCACTTGTTCCAATTTTAGCCGTTGCCGTCAATCGCCCCCACCCTGATTCTTCATTTTTCAAAAAACCCCTGATTTCCTTTGATAATGCTACCGGCAAAGAAACGAAATACCACCCTCCGGGAGAAGAATAGTGCCAGAGGATCCCAGAAAATTGGTATTTTATCTTTCCGCTCAATGCGTTAAGGTTTTGACTTAAATTTAGGATATTCTGTATAGCAATATTTTGGTGGGGGTTCGCCTAAAACGAAAGGCCTAAGGCAGGAAGCATACATATCCACTCCT
>JBMOJO010000024.1:0-27747 GCA_049315745.1 Saprospiraceae bacterium
TTTTGAACCACAAAGGACACAAAGACACCGAAAATCCTTGTGCCCTTTGTGGTTTTTTTGAACCACAAAGGACACAAAGAGCAGAAATCATTGTGCCCTTTGTGGTTTTTTTGAACCACAAAGGACACAAAGAGCAGAAATCATTGTGCCCTTTGTGGTTTCTTTGAACCACAAAGACCTCAAAAACACCGAAAATCCCTTGTGCCCTTTGTGGTTTCTTAACCACAATGGACACAAAGCGGACAGCATAAAACAAAAAAAGATGTTCAACAAATGGGCGTATTGGATCGCTGGACTCATCATGATGGCCGGAATAAACCATAACACAACTGCCCAACGGCCCCGCGACCTGGGCATTAAGCCCGGCGTATTACCCGTTGGCAAAAATAACGCCATTACCGATGTGGAAGGCGTAAAGGTAGGGCATTTCACCCTCATCCGCGGTGGCGATATCCGGACGGGGGCTACGGCAATCCTGCCACATGGGGGCAATATTTTTCAGGAAAAAGTGCCGGCTGCAGTATTTGTTGGCAACGGATTCGGTAAGCTGGCAGGCTCTACCCAAGTCGAGGAGCTCGGATCGCTGGAAACACCCATCCTATTGACGAATACCCTCGCTGTTCCAACGGCCATGGAGGCTGTGATTGACTATACCCTCCGTCAAAAAGGCAATGAAAAAGTCCGCTCGGTAAATACCCTCGTAGGCGAAACCAACGATGGCGGATTAAACGATATCCGTGCCCGGGCACTGAAACCCGCCCATGTGCTGAGCGCTTTGGAAGCTGCAGCAGGAGGCCCTGTGGAAGAGGGAAATGTCGGCGCCGGCACCGGCACCCGCTGCTTCGGTTTTAAAGGCGGGATCGGCACCGCTTCCCGGGTGCTGCCGGCACAGCTTGGGGGCTATACCGTGGGGGTACTGGTGCAGACGAATTTTGGCGGCGTCCTCCAGATCAACGGCGTGCCGGTGGGGGAAGAACTGGGGCGCTTTTACCTGAAGGAACAGCTCGATGCTTCCCCGGATGGGTCCTGTATGATGGTAGTGGCCACCGATGCCCCCCTGGATGCCCGCAACCTGAAGCGCCTGGCGCAGAGGGCGATGCTTGGCCTGGGCAAAACAGGCGGGATCGCCTCGAATGGGAGCGGAGATTACGTCATCGCTTTTTCGACAGATGCCGGGCTGAGGGTGCCCCACGAGATGCCCAAAAACCTGCTGGAGCAGAAAGTCCTGCACAATGACGCGGTTTCTCCGCTATTTCTGGCAGTAATCGAGGCTACGGAGGAAGCCATCCTCAATTCCCTCTTTGCTGCCGGTACGATGGAAGCCAATGGGATTAAAGTGGAGGGATTGCCCGTGGAGAAGGTACTCGAGATTATGCGCAAATATGGACGATAGGCCCTGCTAATTTGGCCTCAAGATATCATGGAATCAAAAACACCAACGGAATGGCCAGAAAAATGCCCACCTGCTGCGATCCTGCTGGCCGCCGGGAGCGCGAGCCGGATGGGCCGCCCCAAGCAGTTGCTGGAGCTAAGGGGTATGACCCTGCTGGAAATTGCCCTTCGAAAAGCCCGTGAGGCGGGATATGCACCTTTGGTAGTGGTCGGTGGCGCCTACCGGGACCCTTTGGAGAAGTTGTGTGCGGAAGTCCTGCCGGGAGTCGGTTTTTGCTATAATCCCGACTGGTCAACGGGCATGGGCAGCAGTATTTCCTGCGGCCTCCGGCACTTGCTGGAGATCGCCCCGGATACTCCCGGGGCCCTGATTTATCTGGCCGATCAACCGGGGGTCCGCGCCGGCCAACTGGAGGAGATGCGCTTGATCTGGGAATCCGACCACCCCCCGTATATAACGGCGTTTTACCGCGAAAAACCCGGTGCCCCGGCCCTGTTCTCCCGTACCTTGTTCCCGGAACTCCTCCAGCTCACCGGAGAGCAAGGGGCCAAATCCCTGTTTACCCGCTTTCCGGGAATCAGGTACCCCCTGCCGGAAGCGGCATTTGATTTGGATACGCCCGAAGAATGGGCGAAGTATGTTGCAGAAAATTGAACTGAAATGCATAAAATAGACCACCTGCGCCTGGAATATGGCGAAACGGGTATGGAACCCGAAGATCTGCAAGACGATCCCTTTCTGCAGTTTGCCGACTGGCTGCAAGATGCCATGAATGCCAATGTGCTCGAGCCCAATGCGATGACGCTGGCTACCGCGGATAGCTCCGGCAGGCCATCGGCCCGGATCGTGCTCCTGAAAGGCTTTGGCCATGATGGCTTTGTTTTTTATACCAATTATCTCAGTCGGAAGGGAGAGCAACTCGCCGAAAACCCGCACGCCGCCCTCGTATTCTTCTGGGGCCCCTTGGAACGACAGGTACGGATCGAAGGTGTTGTCGAAAAAACTGCGCGTACGACCAATGAAGCCTACTTCAGCTCACGGCCTGTCAAAAGCCAGATTGGCGCAGCGGCATCCCCGCAAAGCCGGGTCATCCACTCCCGTAAGGTGCTGGAACACGCCATGGAGGACCTGGGGCGCGCGTTTGAAAAGACAGGCGCCATCCCCTGCCCCGAACACTGGGGCGGTTTCTGCCTCAAACCACATACGATTGAGTTTTGGCAGGGACGAAGAAGCCGCCTCCACGACCGAATCTGCTATCAGCCCGATGGCGACGGAGGATGGAAAAAGGAAAGACTGGCACCCTAAACTACGCCAACACGAACAAGCAGGCTGTCACAAGAGCCTGCTTTTGCGCAGCGCACCGGTTCATAATTTAATTGCAGCCTTTTTTTTGATTTTGCTTCGCAAAAGCATATTTTTACAAAAGTGCGCCAAACGAAAATCATTATTGAATAAAACCCATTAATACTGCCCTCCGCAATATTTTCCGAAGGGCAACCCCATTCAGTATGAAAAATCGAACCCTCATTGGCCTTGCTTTCGCCTGCCTCCCGCTATGCCTCAGTGCCCAATACCTGGCGGGAACGGAAGCGCTCAATGCACAACAGTTTCCCGAAGCCCTGAAATTGTTCCGGCAGGCCGGCACAAAAATTCCCGCGCTGACGCAATTGGGAATGGCCCGATACTTCTCCGCACCAGGCAACCCCGCATTCCACCTCGACTCCGCCTACGCTTGCGTATTGGCCGGCACAAAGGCGTACCGAAACCTGGACGACAAAAAGCAAGAGGCGGTCAAAAAGGAAATGGGAAAGGACAGCCCGGTTAAAATCCGGAGGGAAATCGAAAAACACTGGGCCGCTGAAGTCATCGCCCTGAAGGATCTGCAAGCCATGAACCGCTTTCTGGCCGTTGCCAAAAATGCCCTTCCCGAAGATCGCGATGCCGTAACCACCCAACGAGACCAACTCGCATATACAGAAGCGTACGCCCAAAATACCCCGCAGGCACTCTACATCCTTTTGTCAAGCTACGACCAAAGTCTGCGCACAACCAATCCCATCCTTTTTCAAAAAGCAGGGATACGCCTCTTCGAATGGTTCATCCAGGAAAATGGCTGGTCGGAACAGGAAAAATTCAAAACGGCTTACCCCGACGCAAATTTTGCCCGCGACACTGTGCTCACAGCGATGAAGGCTGCCGCTAACCTGGCCACCCGCAACCGGACGGAGGGCTGGCAAGCGTTCGCCCGGCGCTATAGCGGTACGGTATTCGAAGCGATCGGACTGGATTCCCTGTCTGCCTTTATCCTTCAAAAAGGAAGCCTGGCCCAATGTGAAGAATACCTCAAGAGCTGGCCAAATGGCCCGGAAAGGAATCGCGTTTGGGAACGCCTCTATCAACTCTACCGCTCCAGCCTGCCAGACCCCCCGGGCTTACAGTCTTTTGCTGCCCGCTTCCCCGATTTTCCTTTCCAGGAACGTCTGCGACAGGACGAAAAGACTGCCCTTGAGTTTTTCTATGAGGCGACCATGCGCAGCGATAGTGCAGGGCGGATGGCACGCTTCCTGCAAAGCTACCCCGCATACCCCAAAGCCGATTCGGTATGGCTCCGCTTTTATACCCTCGCACGCGCACGCGCAAAGACCCCAAAGGAAATAGAGACTTTTTTGGATACCTATCCGGGAATGCCCGCCCCACTCCGCGAAAGCGCAGTTTCAGAAAAAAAGGCCTGGGAAGACCGCATCCAACTGCAAATCTATGAGCGATTGGTAGCCGCCGGCAACCCTACCCCTTTGCTGCGCTATGCCACCAGGCAACCCCCACTTAAATTTGCGAAAGAAGCCCTGCTCAAGCTGCCGGAAATTCTGCTCAAATCGGATTCCGTCGAAGCAATCCGCACCTTCCTGAAAGCACTGCCCGGACATCCGGACAGAGCGCGCGTAATGGAGCGGCTCTACATGGTCACCAATGCCGGCCAAAGCCTGGAAAGCATCCGTGCTTTTGTCGAAGCCTACCCGGATTTCGACAGCGTCCGGGTGAAAGTGGACCGCGCCGAGATCCTCATGGCAGATATCCTCGAAGGACCTTTCTCCGACGAGCGCCAGGAGGCTTATTCCCAATATGTAAAAGAATATGCCCCTTCCGACGAAGCATTTTTTGTACTGCAAAAAATGATGTACGGGGATTTCTCTGAAGGCAACTGGCAGGGGGTAGAAGATACGCTGAAGCAGTATGAACCTTTCTTCAACAAAAACAACTCCGCCTTCCAGGATTTTTATGCCCGGGCCCTTCGAAAAGAACTTTCCAGGAGAAGGGCACCCCTGCAATGGGAAGACGGAAAAGACTACGAAGGATACTCTCCCGAGCTCACCGCGAACGGCAAGCAACTCTATTTCACCCGAACGGGGGTAGAAAGCGAAACCGAAGACGTGTTCTATACCCAATATTCCGAAAAGGGATGGTCCGCGCCCGTACCCGTCAGCAGCCTCAACACCCCGAAAAAAAACGAAGCGGTGCAAAATATCAGCGCCAACGGCACAGAAATGCTCCTGTTCGTTGACGGGGATATCTATGAAAGCAAAAAAACAGCACAAGGCTGGAAGGCTGCAGGCCTCCTTCCCGGCGGTATCAATACGCCTTATTGGGATGGAGATCCCCGCTATTTTGGAAAGGGCCTGGTCTTTGTGTCGGCAAAAGATGGCGATATGGACATCTACTTCGCCTTGTATGGAGCCGACGGTACTACCCTCCAAAAACCTTTCTCCATCGGGGATGTGATCAATACCTGGGGCGACGAGCGCAACCCCTTCCTCCACCCCGATATGAAAACCCTCTATTTTGCCTCCGACGGGCACGACGGCTTTGGAGGCTTTGATATCTATATGAGCACCCGCCTCGACGATACCTGGCGCAATTGGAGCAAGCCGCGCAACCTGGGGCTCTTATTCAACTCATCCGACGACGACTGGCATTTCATCGTGACCACCGACGGCAGCAGGGCCTATTCCGTCTCTGATGAACAGGGCGACAACCATATTACCTATATGGACCTTCCGCAATCTTACCGTCCGGAGCCTGTATATACGTTTGAAACAACAGTCCTGGATGTCAATGGCAAACCTGTAGATGGAGAAGTCGTCATCCAGGACCTGGAGACCGGAAAGATCGTACAGATCGTTCGCCCCGACCCCATAACCGGTGCGGTGTTCGTCCCTGTATCGGAAAAGAAAAACTATCGGGCAGAGCTACGGAAAACCGATACACCGCCCGTTTCCCTGGAGCTGAGCTTCGCCCGGGATACCGCAAAAACCATCGTGAAAGGTCCCGTGATCGTAGCGACAACGGAAGATCTCATGCGCTCGGGCGCGAGTATAGTCCTTAACAACCTGTTTTTCGAAACAGGTTCCTATACCCTGCTCGACCCGTCCCGGCTTGAGCTCGACGCCCTGGCCAAATACCTGAAGGACAATAACCTGGCCGTCGAGATCCAGGGCCACACTGATGATATCGGCAGCGCTTACAGCAACCAGCTGCTCTCCGAAAACCGCGCCTCCGCCGTAAGGGATTACCTGATCGCCAGGGGTTGCGCCCCAGAAAAAGTCCAGGCTACCGGATACGGCGAGACCCGCCCTGCCATCCTTAACCAGGACGAGCAGTCGCGGCAAAAAAACCGGAGGGTCGAGTTTCGCCTGCTGTAAAGCGCCCGCGCCTAACGCAAAGCGCTGACCTGTCCATTCTTCATTTCGACGAGGAAAGCCCCCGGAAATCCGGAAGATTTTACCCGGGGCAGCGCGTTGCGGGCATCCTGCGCCGTCCTGAAGCCGCCGAGTAACTTCAGGGTATATTGCCCTTTGCGGAAATCAATGATCGGCCCCATGCTCGCCAGCGCACCGGCACTGAAATTGGCCGGGTTGACAAATGCGCCGAGCTGTATCATCACCTCCGACATCTCCGGCTGTGTCGGATACTGCGGCTGTGTCGGATACTGCGGCTGTGTCGGATATTGCGGCTGTGGTACCTGCACACCCGCCTGCCCCGTTTCTGTAGCGATGAAAGCGCCGGTGAACCCTTTTTTCTTTATTGCCGGAAGGAGTTGTGCCGCCACTGCGTAGGTAGTATAGGGCCCCACCCGCACTTTGTGTTTGCCCTCTGTAAACACGCTATAGACAGGGCCAATACCGCCAACCTGCGCGGTGAAGGCTGCCATGTCCGGCGCACCGTTCATCGCGGAGATTTGAATGGAGAAACCCTGGGGGACCGGCGGTGGTGGCAGAGGTGAAATGGGCGGTGTACCGGGACCCGGCACCGGGCCTACCGCGGCATCGGCGGGAAAGAGCATGGTACTCCCCAGAATATTGCGGTTAAACCCACCCGAGGTATTCACGGTAACCGTTTTGTCGAGAAACCCCTCAGCCGAGAAATTGACCTGAAAAGTTGAATTGGCCGAAAGGCTCATCGCCACCTGCCCGCGCTGATCGGTATAGGCCCTTGCGACCGCCCCGGTAACAAGGTTCCGGGCAACTACAGCTACGCCTGACAGGGGTAGCTGGGTTTGTCCATGAAAGACCGTACCGTAGTAATCTTCCCCCTTGCGCGTCAGCGCAACCTCGATTTCGCGGTTCCCGCCTGCGGTAGCGCCATAAAGGGAAACACGGGCCTCGATGAAGCCCTCCTTTGCGACAACGATATCACAGTTGGTACTGGCCGACATGGGCAACACATAAATGCCTTCGGTGTTGGCGGCAACGACATTCCTGGTAAAATTGGGGTTGCAGGCAGAAAGGTCAATAGACGCTGCGGGCACAGGGGTGCCGTCCAGCGCATTGATGATTTTGATAGACAGCCCGCCGCCCTGGCTTGTGGACATATTGCCACCCTTCGTCACGCGGAAGATATCCTCTGCGCCACGGGATCCCTTGCGGTTAGAAGTCAAATAACCCATATTGCGCCCTGCATCGAAAACAAAACTATAATCATCCGCGGAAGAGTTGACCGGGACACCGAGGTTGGTCACATTTATCCACTTCCCGTCTGGTTTTTCTGCACGGAAAATATCCATGCCCCCAAGCCCCTGGTGCCAGTCTGAGGCAAAGAACAGATTGCTGCCATCCACAAAAGGCGCAATTTCATTTCCGGGCGTGTTCACTGTACTCCCGAGGTTGATGGGCTTTGTCCAGGAATTGTCCCTGCGGTAAGTAACATACAAATCGTAGCCGCCATACCCGTCCTCCCCTTCGGTGCTGGCAAAAATCATCATGTTGCCATCGGCAGAGAACGCAGGGTATCCGGTATTGCCTTTTTTGGCGTTGAAAGGAAACAGACGTTCGTTGACCCAATTTCCGCCGGCAGTGGCCTCTGCGGTCACGATACGCAGCTCGGCACCGGTGGAAGGAACCTGCCGCACCCCCGCAACGAAACTATTGGAGGTATAGGCCAGGTAGCGGCCGTCGGCAGAAAAAGTCACCGGGCCCAATCCGGGGCGGACGTTCAGAAAAGTTGGGGCGGAGAGATACCCGTCGGGGCCGATCCGGGCGGCGAACAGCGCGCTCTGACCTTTGCCGTCCCATCCGGCAGGACGCTGGACGTCGGTACGTTGCGAGGCAAATATCAACTGGTCGCCCAGAAGGACAGGGCCAAAGTCGGAGGAGGAGGAGTTGATCAGCTCTTCAGCAACGGTGTATTCCCCAGGCTGGGATTGCTGATAGCGCGCAAAATCACAGGTAGCGGCATAATGCCTGCCCACCGTGGGATTGGATTTGGCATATTCGCTGTAATACCCCTTCGCTTCTTCATAAAGCCCCATAGACTTCAGGACGTGGGCGAAGCCCAGCAAGTAGCCCGGCTCCGTACTGCCTTTCTGAATCTGGAACAACTTCTTGTAGGCATTGGCAGCCTCCTCCATCCGGTTGAGGCTCGCGTAACAATCTGCAATTTTCGCGTAGGCTTCTTCTTCAGCGGGATGCTGCGCCAGGATTTTTTTGTAGCTCTCGATTGCCTGGCTGTAAGCTTTCCCCTCGTATAGAATGTTGGCATTTTTAAGCTGGTTGCGAGGGGTTTGTCCAAGCACAGGGCTGCCCAGCAGGATCAGCAGGAAGATGAGCAAGGGTTTGTTGTCCGTCTGCATAGCTGTTTTTTTTTCGGTTAGAAGGTTTAATGTTTTTCCGTGAAACGTCCTGATCTATTTGAGGCCGTTCAAATCAAATATACAATAATTTTGAGTGAAAAAAACAGCCCGCCTCAGATTATGTGAAAAGTCCTGCCGCTGCCGAAAGAAAAAAGGACCCTATCAGCCACTTGCGGTGACGCCGGAACAGCGACCATTAAGCCATACACATACCCTCAGTATTTAGGGCAACGCACCCGGTAGCGTTCTTTCGCCGGATGAAAATAGGTGAGGGCAATCTCGAATGCGCCCCGGCTGTAGTTGGAACGCCGGAGCGAAGACGCAGTGACATCATAGCTAAAGCCCAGGTTCCAGCGTTCCAGTTCGAATACCGCGACGAACACCAGGGCATCCAGGCCGAGGGACGGATTATCGCCGGCAGACTGGTTGGAAAGGTGGGCCCAAAGGCCGGAGCGCAGGGCCAGGTCGCGCCAGTAGGGGTTGGCATACCGGATGTTTGCGCCTGTTGTGGCGCTGAGGGAGGGCCCCTGGCTGGCTACCATTATGGCAGGCAATGCGGAGAGCTGTTTGCTGAAAGGGATTTCCCCTCCGCCATGTACCGTCCAGCGCCTGAACAGCGCTACGCCTTCCCCGTCCAACAGGGAGATATCGGGCGAGAGGATGTGGTGCAGGGCAGCGCCGGCATAAATACTGGCATTTTCATCAAAGACTGCATACCACAGCAACCCGGCCTGCAGATCGGGGTTCACCCTGCGCAAAGGCCCTGATACCGGCTCCCCGGAAGGCAGTCCCGGGTCAACGCGGTTTCCGCCTCGGTCGTACTGACTCGAAAACCACAGCCTGTCGCCCTGAAGGGCATGCTGCAGTAACCCTGCCTGGGCCCCGGCAACGAGGTAATGCTCCGCCGACGCGCCCCGGCCACCGCTCAACTGCTTTAAAAATGAAGCCCCAAACATGAAGTTACTGCGCTCAAACCCGGCCGTACCCGCTTCGTCCTGCTGCACGGCAACGCCGAAACCCGCATAGTCGCGGTTGACTATCCTTGACCTCCACTCGGCGCTTGCAGAATACGTCCGGAACGGACGCTCGGAGAACAACGTCGGATAAAGCACCCGGTAATTCATGGCCCCGCGATAGCGCCCCTCAAAAACCCCGCACAATGCCGGGTTTACCTGCATCGGTGCCGCATAAAACTGCGACAGACGGGGGTCTTGCCCCAGGAGGCTGCCCGACAGCAGGACCAGCACAATCATCCCCTTGCTTATTCTTGATCGCATAATATTCGGTTGTAAAAAATTGATGGGCCTATCTTAAAAGCGTTGTTTGCCCCCTTCTGGTTTCTTTATATCCATCAATATATTCTGCCTCCATGAACCATACAAACACGCCGGGGTTCAGCGGCTGGCCGCGAAACGTGCCGTCCCAGCCGATTGCAGGGTCATTGACCACAAAATCCAACTGCTCATACACCAGCTCCCCCCAGCGGTCGAATACCCGGAAGCTGAGGATACGGGTACCGCTGAGGCCATGGACCAACAAGCGGTCGTTATTGCCATCTCCGTTGGGGCTGAACCCCGTAGGCACCAGAATATCCCGGTCTTTGCTGACGTTCACGGTGATGCGGTCGCGTGCCTCGCAACCCACGCTGTCCGTGGCGCTGAGGACATAGGAAATGGTATTCTGGGTCAACACAACTGCAGTTTCGCACTGGGTACAGCTCAGCGTGCCGGGGAAGTCGGGTATCCAGGTGTACTTCACCCGACCCTGGGCACCAAAGGCCACTGCTTTCAGCACGAGGGTGTCGCCAAGTTTGATCCGGATATTGGAGGGGCCTGCATCCACCGTAAAGGGCAGCGGCTCGTTCAGGCGGGCGGTGGTAGCCGCTGTACATCCATTGGCATCCTGTACCGTTACGGTGTATTGCCCTGCCCCCAGGCCAATGATGGTTGGGGAAGGACGGAAATTCTTTCCATCAACCGCATATTGAACAGGGGGCCTGCCCCCGGTTACCACAACCTGTAGCGCCCCATCACGGCCTCCGTTACAGGTGACGTCCTGAATATTCAGGCGGATATCCAGCGGCGCTGGAGGCTGTAAAACCGCCGGGCTGCTGATCCGGCAACCTTTTGAATCGGTGAGGACGACTTCATAGCTGCCTGCCGCCAGTCCGGTCTTCACCGACCCGCTGCTACCATCGGGCCAGGTGAACCGGTACGGAGGGCTGCCGCCGTTGCCAAACAACTGCGCCACCCCGGTACTGTCGCCGAAACAGCGGTTGCCCGTCAGTGCAAATTGCAGGGAAAGGGCAGGCGGCTGGCCGACAGCGATTTGTCCCTCACCGGTACAATTGAACTCGTCGGTGACGGTTATCCGGTAAATTCCGGCGGCAACTCCTGTAATCGTGCGGGTATCGCCACTGCCCGGAATATTCCAGGCATACCTGAAAATACGGGTGTCGGCATCAATTGCGGCAACAGAAACGCTCCCGTCCCGGCTACCAAAACAACTGGCGGCAGTAGCCGAAAGCGATACCACAACCGGGCGTGGCTGCCGGACGTAGCGGGTAACTACCGACCTGCACCCCTGCGGGTCTGTAACCGTTACCGCATACTCCTGTTCGCCACGAAGCCCGCCAATGTTTATACCCGTTGCACCGGTACTCCAGACAAAGCGGAAAGCGGAAAGGTCTGCCCCTGGCCTGCCCCCGACAAAATTGATGCCGATAGCCCCATCACTGCCATTGAAACACGACGGCAGGCGCACGATCATATTCGGCACAATCGGCGGCAGGTCGGCCATCTTTAAGGTGCCGGACACCTGACACCCTTTACTGTCGGTCACCGTTACGGCATAATCCAGGGAATCCAGTCCGCCAACCTGGGCGCCTGTCGCCCCGTTCGACCAGAGATACGTGTAGCCGCCGGCATTTCCGCCCGAAACGCGCGTGCCGGCCGTATTCATTTTTTCTCCTGTACACCCCCTGGTTTCCTGGACAACCTCCAGGGCAAGCGCTGCCGAAGGCTCGCCGACGATGTCCTGGCCCGAGGCCTTGCAGCCTTTCGCGTCAGTGACCGTAAGCCGATACTCGCCTGCTGCCAATCCGGTAAGGTTGATTTTATTTTCCCCGTTACTCCAGTTGTACTCGTAAGGCGCCGTACCCCCGGAGATACGTGCGGTGATCCCACCACTGGATTCCCCCCTGCAGCCCGCGGGCAGCGTAGAGAGCTCTATCTGGATGGGCGAAGGCCCAGGTACGACGACCTGTTGGGCAATCGTACACCCCCGCGCGTCCCTTACGCGAAGGCCCAGGGTTCCTGCGATGAGCATAGTAGCCTGCCGGCCCGCCTGTGCAAGCGGATCCGACCAGGTATAAGTATAAGGCGCCGTGCCCCCGCTCACCCAGGCCGTTGCCGACCCATTGCTGCCACCGGGACAGTCCACCGCCGTGAAGGTGACAGAATCCAGGGCCAACGGAGCTGGCGCCGTCAGGATAAAACACTCCCGTACTTCACAGTTCCGAAGGTCGCTGACCGTCACGCAGTACTGCCCTGCTCCAAGTCCCGTTACGACAGGGCTGGCCGCACCTGTATTCCATAAATATTTCAAGCCCCCCGTACCCCCGATCGCCAGCGCGTTCAGCGACCCATCGGCATTGCCGCTGCAGGAGGGCCCGGAGCCGGAAAGCTGCAACTGCAGCGCAGGCGGTGCCTGTAGCCGGATACTGTCCGTAACGGCACAGGCACGCGCATCGCTTACGGTAAGCCGGTAAACGCCCGCACCGAGACTATCCAGTGCAGCGGTCTGCCGGCCGTTGGACCAGGAGAAACGATAAGGGCCGGTACCGCCACGCACGAAGGCCTCTGCAGCCCCGTCCATACGCCCTGCACAGGAAACCGGCCCCAGCAAACGAATCCCGGCAACCAACTGGAGGGGTTCGGCAAGATCAAAGAAAACCGTATCTGTACAAAAATCCTCGTCCCTGGCCACCACAAAATATGGACCGGGGGCAAGGCTGTCAAACACCGCATCGGATTGGAAGGGGCCATCGCCGTTGATCTGAAAACCATAGCGCCCGGTGCCGTTCTGCGCCTGAACTTCTACCCTGCCATTGCGCTGGCCAAAACAGGTAATCTCCGATCGCGAGACAAGCCGCGCTGTTATGGTACACCCCCTGAATATACAGGAAGATGTCCCCTCCTTCGCTCCGCAAAATACGCTGCCGGCCCTTGGACGGGCCCGTACCCGGATGAGCAGTACATCCCCCGGCCTGAGATCCGACCTGCTGAAAGCTGTTTGAAACACCGGAAGGACAAAAGCGCTGTCGCGGCCATTGATCGAAAGCACAACTTCATAGCCATCGGCCTCTGACACGGGCGCCCAGGTAAAACGCGCAATCCCCTCGTCTTCCAGGTTGCAGCGCACTGCCGGCGCCTCGAGGCTGTCCCGCACGACGATCCTGATGCTGTCGCGGATCAGGCACCCCCCTGCCGTTTCGATTTTTACCTCATACACCGTCGTTTGGGCAGGCCGGACGAGCGGCGAAGGGCAATCCGTGCAGGACAAGCCCACGGCAGGCGACCAGGTATAGCGCACGCTGTCCTTTGCCGCAAAAGCGATCGTCCAGGATTCTACCCGGCCAAAGCGCAATGGGTCGAAACCATCCGACACCAGTAAAGCCCAGTCCCCATTGACCGGCGCCCCCCGAAGGGCTTCCCAGGGACCTTCCGGCATAAAAATACCGGAGAACGGCGCCTCGCCCGCTGTTATCGGGGTGGTCGCAGACGGGGAAAAGCAGGTGTTCCGGTAATCGTCAAATCCACCGCCATTGCCCGTGGTGAGTTCAAGCAGCCGGCCATCCGGGGCACGGAGAAAAACATTCAGGTCTTCTGCCCAATCCGTCGTGATGTCCAGACACACCTTGCCGATCTGAGCTGCGGGATTATCCAGTACCGAGAGCGGTACGCCCCGCACGGGAAGGTCCGCCGCATATTGGTTGGAATGGGGATGGTTGCTGAAACCCAGCATATATTGGGGATTAGCTTTGAAGCTGAAGACCGTGTCCGGGGAAATGTCCAACCCTGCCTGGAGGGCGAGGCTGTCGCCGGCACAAAGCACTGCCTCCTGCCCCAGCGGCGCTGCCGTCCGGCAGGCGCCGCATTCCGGGCTGCCGGAGGGAAACACCGGAACAGCAACCCGGCTTTCTGTTTTACAACCATAAATATCCTCCGCAGTCATCAGGAAAGTCATCAGGCCGGCGGTATCCGCCACTGCAGCGACCGAATCCTGCAACTGAAAAATTACGCCCGGCTGAAAACGCCAGCGCAGGGAAGCAATATCCACCCTGAGTACCGCATCATCGCTGATCAACAGCTCGCCGGGTAAGACATTCACCAGGCGACCGGTATCAATACGCCCTACCGCTGCCGAGAGCCGCACCGTGTCCCCTGTACATGCCGGCTCCGGCGCACGCGGGAAGGAAAACACCGGCTTCGGCGGTACCAGGACGGCGGGAAAGGCAAACTGAAAGCGGCACCCGCGGATATCTTCGGCCTTCAGGGTAAAAACCGGCAGACCACCTTCTACCGGCAGATAACTCAATTCCCGGCCACTGCGGACTGAATCCCCGTCCAGGAACCAACTAAACCGGGTGCTGAAGTCCGATTGCGCGTACGCCCTCCCGTTGCTCGGATAACGTCCGCTCACCCGGGCGAAGAGGGGCTGCCCCAGGCATCCGGTCAGGGTCCTGCCGTCCAGGGCCAGGGAAAGCCCTGCGATCGTATCTATATTGATCCCCATCGTCTGGCAGGGCAAGCCGCAACTGAAAACTGCACCCCAGCCACTCCCCTGCGCTTCCGCGTCGGAGGAAAAAACGATGCGCAGACAGCCCGAGGGGTTATTGACCGTGGCCTGAAAATACAGGGAATCCCTTTGCCGGCCTTCGGTGATGCAGCCCAGCAGGGCCGCGCCGGGCGCATTGCCGTCAAAAATACAGAGGGAGTCGCCGGGGCCGATGTCCAGGCCGCCTAGCGCGATGCGCATGGCGCCGCCGCCGGGCGCAGGGCACAGGACGACAGCATAGCGTTGCCCGGGGCCATAGCTGCCGGCATCGCCGCCGCTGTCGAAGAGCAGCCCGGAACAGATACTCACCGTGGTATCCGATGATGGCCGAAGCTGACTCCACAAGGGCCCAAGCCCGGTAATACAGCAAACGAACAGCACGAAAAAACGCCTTTTATTCATATTCGACTCCATGGTTTTTCAATCTGATAGCCGCTCCAATAGATTCGGTTGCATAAGTCGCCTTGGGGTTGTGCAAAAGGTTTTTGCCGCCTGCGGCGGCAGTATATACTTCTTAGAGACACGTCATTTTCGCGATTTCGCTTCGCGAAATCGCGAAAATGACGTGTCTCTCAAAACAGCATTCGGCGCGAAGCGCCGTAAAAACCTTTTTACACAGCCCCATTATATTTTGGGGTTATGCAAAAGGTTTTTGCCGCCTGCGGCGGCAGAATATGCTTTTGAAACCGATGTGTTTTTCATGATTTTGCTTCGCAAAATCATGAAAAACACATCGGTTTCAAACTTAAATTTGGCGCGAAGCGCCGTAAAAAAAACTTTTTACACAGCATCAAAAGAGAATTTGGGTCCGCCCCATTGCCCGGCATATTCTGCCGACCTGGTGGGATACGGAGCCCAAAGTAAGCATAAGCACATAAAATCCGGTCTGTACCGGTACATAAATATAATTCCGCTTTGTTATTGTTATGTAGAAGAATCCACAAAAAACGTACTTTTATCCTTTCAATACCTACATGAATGACGAATCTGATTGACGGAAAAAAAATAGCTGCGGAAATCATTGCAGAGCTGCGGGAGGCTGTTGCCCAAATCCAGTCGCAAAACGGAAGAGTGCCGCATTTGGCCGCCGTACTGGTTGGGGAAGACCCCGCGAGCCAGGCCTATGTGAAAAACAAAGTCCGTTCCTGCGAAGTGGCAGGGTTTTCCTCCACACTGATCCGCCAGCCTGCCGACATCAGCGAAGCAGGACTGCTGAAGATCGTAGAAGACCTTAACCATAACACCGATATTGACGGGTTTATTGTCCAATTGCCCCTGCCGCGGCATATTGACGAGCAAAAAATCACGTTGGCGATACGCCCGGAAAAAGACGTGGACGGCTTCCATCCGGTCAATATCGGTCGAATGGCGCAGGGCCTGCCCTGCTACCTGCCGGCCACGCCGATGGGCATCCTGGAATTATTAAAACGCTGCGACGTGCCCACTGCCGGCAAAGAGGTCGTCATAGTCGGACGCAGCAATATCGTGGGCACGCCCATCAGCATCCTCCTCTCTCGAAAGGGGTACCCAGGCGATGCCACAGTCACCATCTGCCACAGCAGAACGGAAAATCTCTCTGCCCATACCCGCCGTGCAGACATCCTCATCGTCGCCATCGGCCGTGCCGAAATGGTGACCGGCGAAATGGTAAAACCGGGCGCCGTGGTCATTGATGTCGGTATGAACCGCGTGGACGACCCCTCCAACCCCAGGGGTTACCGCCTCACCGGGGATGTCCACTTCGAAAGCGTAGCGCCGCATTGTGCCTGGATCACCCCGGTACCCGGCGGGGTCGGCCAGCTTACGGTTGTTTCCCTGCTGCAGAATACGCTTAAAGCCAGCCAGAAAGCCGTCTTTGGATAATCATCAATCAAGGGCGTTTTGCCCTTCTCACAGCTATGGATGCAAAAAAAGGACTCGCACTGGTGCACCGGCAAACTACCGAGATACTTGCCCAGATCAGCGCCGAGGATTTCACCACGCCGCTCGAACTATTCAACGGCGCTACCCTCGGGCAACACTTTCGGCACATCCTCGATTTCTTTCAGTGCCTTGCCCAGGCCGCTGTCAGTGGTATCGTGGATTATGCCCGGCGCCAACGCGACCCCCTGCCCGAGAAAGACCCCCAGACTGCCGCGCTCCTGTTTCAGCAGGTCCTCGACGAGATCGGAAAAATGCAGGAAAACAGCCCTTTGCTCATGCGGGCAGATTTCATGGGCACAGCAGAGGCCGACAGGCCGCTGTACGCCTCCTCTGCCGGCAGGGAAATGACCTTTGTACATGACCACGCCATCCACCACATGGCGATGATCCAAATGGGCATCCGGGAATATTTTCCCTATATCGTCCATTCCGAACATTTCGGCGTTGCGCCGTCCACTGTAAAATTCCGTATGGAAAAAGAATAGCTTATGGACTCCTGGCAATATTTCTTTCCCATCGAACCCGGGCGCTCAGACCTCCTGCTGGCCTGGCTGGAAGGCTTTCCATTCGATGCTTTTCAGGAAACCGAGGCGGGCCTGTATGCCTTTCTCCCCGCTGACGTGAACCTTGAAGCCCTCTCCGCTGAGCTCGACCCGCTGCTCCGCACGCTCGGGATCACCTGCGAGCGCACGCTGATCCCGGCACAAAACTGGAATGCCCTTTGGGAAAGTAATTTCAGCCCGGTACAGGTCGGCACGTTCTGTGGTATCCGGGCCGACTTCCATCTGCCGCTCCGCGACGTCCGCCACGAACTGGTCATACAGCCCAAAATGGCCTTCGGCACCGGTCACCATGAAACGACCTTCATGATGATTGCGTTCATGGAAACCATGCATTTGCAAAATGCCCGGGTGCTCGACTTTGGCTGCGGCACGGGTATCCTGGCGATACTTGCCGCAAAGCTCGGCGCTTTCCATGTTGATGCAGTAGATATCGAGGATGCCGCAGTGGAAAACACCATCGAAAATGCCGCCATCAACGGGGTATCGGGTCAAATCACCGCCTTTACAGGCAGCCTCGAAGCCGTCCCGGAACAACCCTGCGACATCATTTTGGCAAATATCAACCGCAACGTAATTTTGGCAACCCTCCCCTCGTTGTTTAAAAGGCTCTGTTCCGGCGGAAACCTGCTCATCTCCGGGATCCTGGAGCGTGACCGCGCCCACGTCCTGGAGGCGGCACAAGACGCCGGTTTTCAGGTTAACCGTTTTACAGGAAGGGGGAACTGGGTTGCCGCAAGCCTGCTCCGACCCTGAACACCCTGCAAGTAAACCAATATCATGCGCATTGCTCTATTTTTTGCCCTGCTGTCCATTTGCGGTATCCCGGTACCGGGCGAAGGGTTTTGCCCGCTGCCGTGTAAAGCCCCGGCCGGGGAAGCCCGTATGCCCGGTTATCCCCTCGTACCTCAAACCACATTCCCGTACTTTCCCATACCTACAATTTCCCCTGCCCAAACCGCCGATACCTTTCCACCAGACCCCCTGCCTTTTATCGCTGCGCTTGAAAGCTTTATTTTAGCGGCCAAAAACGAAGCGGCCACGGACGCTTTCAAAGCCGCCGAGCCCATGCTCCGCGAAGTCGGGAAAAATGCCGGGGCATTCGGCCTCATCTACCACACCTGTTCGCTGATGCGTGCGCGGCGCCTGAGCGCCAGCCCGTATTTCAAAAGGTACCTGGAGGTCCTGCCGACCCTGCGCAACCTCCAGGCGGATACGGCTACCTTCCGGCAGTGGCACCTCGTCCTGGAACAACTGCTCCAGCCCGGGCAGAGCAACCGTATCGGGGATTTCGGCAATTTCCTCAATTTCTCGGAAGCGCTGTTTACCCTGCAGTCGTTCACCCTCGCAAGCGGTGCTTCGCTGCAGTGGCGCCTCGAAGTCCCGACCTGGAAGCTGGGACTGCTCGAGGGCAGCCCCGTTTTACAAGTCGAACAAACCTCGCTGCTGGCCTGGCGACTGAAAGATTCCATGCGGATCTCGGCCACCTCGGGGGATTATTTCCCCTTACAGAACCTCTGGAAAGGGAAATCCGGAAAAGTGACCTGGGAACGCGCAGGCCTCGGGCCCGACGTCTTCGTCGAACTCGACACCTATTCCATTGATATCCGGAGGGGCACCTACAGTACCGGCAACGCCCTGCTCACCTATCCCCAGCTCCTGGGTGCCAGGAAAACCCGCGGCACCTTTACCGACCGTATCTCCCCCGAAGCAGGTGAAAGCACGGGGTCTTACCCCAAGTTCGAGGCCGACGGGGAGTTTGTCGAAATCAAAAATTTGGGTGACGGCATCCAGTTTGGCGGCAGCTTTCGCCTCGAGGGGAAAACCTTTACCGGAATCCCGGCGAAAGACCGCAAAGCACAGGTCAATATTTACACCCCGGCGAGGGTCCTGGTTTTTCGTGGGGAAGGCGACCGGTTCTCCATCCGGAAAGGCGAAGTGCTGAGCGCCGAGCGGGTGCGGGCGGTGTTTTATGCCGACGGGGATTCCATCACCCACCCTTCGGCGAATATCCAGTTCAGTATCCCCGACGGCCGGCTCCGTATGTACCGTGGCGAAACCGGCAATGCGCGGAATCCCTTCTTCAGCGCCTTTCATCAGGTGAATATTTTTGCCGAAGATATCATTGCAGGCCTCAACGGCGATTCGGTGATTATCGGCAAACCCAGTATCAGCATCGCGCGGAAAGAGCCTGTGCGGATCGAATCCCTCGATTTTTTCAATAAAGCAGAATATACCCGTTTACAAGGGATCGCTTCCTTCAACCCGATCGGGATGATCAAAGCCACCTCCGAGCGCGAAGGGTCCCGCATCCTCGACCCGGATAAACTGGCCAAAGGCATTAACCCTGCTTACTCCGCCCAAAATATCTCCGGCCTGCTTTTCGACCTTGCCGAAGAGGGGTTTGTCAGCTATGACAATGCCTCCAGACAGGTTGAAATCAAAGATAAAGTGTTTCACTATGTCAATGCGCATAACGGAAAAACCGATTTTGATATCCTGCGCATTATCTCCAATACCGACAGCGTCAATGCCGTGCTCTACCCCCGCAGCAAAAATATCTCGCTCCGCGGCCTGAATATTGTCCCTTTAAGCCCATGGCAACAGGTTTCGTTCCTCCCCGATTCCGGAAGGGCAATCCTGGGGGCCAACCGCAGCCTGCGGTTCGATGGTAAAATCCAGGCGGGCTTCAGCGAAATCCAGGGCAGCAAGTTCAGGTTTGATTATCCTGATTTTACGATCCGCATGGATTCCATCAAAACCCTGCGCCTCTTTGCACCGGAAACACGGCCTTCTGAAACTCCAGACCTTCAGCCCTTCGAGTTGGCCTCTACGATCGAACGGTTCAGCGGAAAGTTATATATTGACGCGGCCGACAACAAGGGCAACCTGAAAAAAATTCCGGTCTATCCAGCGTTGCAGAGCACGACCAAAAGCTATGTCTTCTACGATGGGCCCTTCGCCAAGGATACGGTCTATAAACGGGATGCCTTCTTTTTCGAACTCGACACCTTCCGCCTCGACCAGCTCGATGACTATATAAAAACGGAAATTGCCCTGAAGGGCCGCCTCGTTTCAGACGGGATCTTTCCCGATTTCAGGGAGTCGCTGCGGGTAAGGCCCGACTACTCCCTCGGCTTTGAGCACCGCTTGCCGGATACCGGGTACCCCGTTTTTCAGAAAAAAGGCGTCTTTACCGGCACCCTCGATCTGAGCAACCGGGGGCTTTTCGGGAAAGGCACCCTCAAGTATCTCGGCGCCGCCCTCGACAGCGAAGATTTCCAGTTCCGCCCGGGGCAAGCCCTCGGCAGTGCCAGGGAATTCGCGCTCCAGGAGGTGCGCGGCAGCACCCCTGTGCCCAATATTACCGGAAAAAGCGTCCGTATTGATTGGAGGCCGGGGGCGGACAGTATGTATATTTCCTCTGCCGATGCCGCTTTTCGCCTCTTCAAAGAAGGCGTCCATACCCTTAATGGCCGGATCATCCTCACCCCGGGCGGACTCAAAGGTATTGGCACCCTGGAATGGCCCCAGGCACGGATTACCTCCCCACAGTTCGCTTTCGGCGCTTTCTCGGCCAGCGCCGATACGATGGAGCTGGAAATCAAATCCGAAGGCAGCGGGGATGCCGCCATCAAAACCGGGAATATCCGGGGAACGGTGAATTTTGATGAAAAAAAGGGCGTCTTCCGCAGCAATCAGGAATTTCTCAAAACCACACTCCCCTACAACCGCTACGAAACCAGCATGAACGAGTTCGACTGGGACATGGCCGCACAAAACATCATCTTCAAATCCGATAAAACAAAGCCCGGCACTTTTACCGCTACACAGCCCGACCGGGATACCCTTGCCTTCCAGGGCACGACGGCATCCTACAGCCTGAAAGACTATTCGCTGCGTATCGGGGGGATCCCCTACATCAAATCTGCCGATGCCTTCATCTACCCGGATAGTGGGCGCGTGGACATCCGCGCCGGCGGGGAAATGACCGTGCTGGAAAATGCCACGATCATCTGCGATACCCTAACGCGCAACCACCGCATCAGCCGGGCAACGGTCACCATCCTGGGGCGCAAGGAATACCGCGCCAAAGGATTTTACGAATATCCGATCGGGGACAAAAAACAGGAAATTGCTTTCGGCGAGATCAGCGGCACAAGGGTCGGAAAAGGGGCTATGAGCCAGAAAGCTACCGCTACCCTTGCCAATGGCACTATCGAAAAAAGCGATCTGTTCCTGATTGACCCCAAAACCGCATTCTATGGCAATATCAGCCTGGGCTCCGAGTCGGCCAACCTGAAGTTCGACGGCTTCGCCAGGCTGGAAAGCGAAGCGCTGCCCGAACGCAACTGGTTTAATATCAGTAGTGAAGGAGATAAAAAACAGCTTGCCATCCGCATCAAAAATCCTAAGAGCGAAGAGGGCTTTCCCCTGGCCAACGGATTATTCCTGAGCAAGGAAGTGGCCAATATTTACCCCAGGGTCATGATGCCGCTTTTCTTTCGCAAAGACCGCCCCATCTTCCCCACCGAAGGCGTTTTCCTCTACGATAAAAAACGGGACGCGTTCCTGTTCGGCGATTCGGCGCGCGTTACCGGCAATGCGCTGCGCGGAAACCTGCTGACCTTCTTCTCCTCCACGGGAAAGGTCGAAGCCGAGGGCGCGTTCAACCTTTGCAGCGGTCTTAGATATTACAGCGTCAAAGCAGCAGGGAAAGCCAAAACGGAATTTCAAAACCTCCCTGACAGCCTCCTGGCCGATACCCCTCCTCCCGCAGTGGATTTCGACCTCTTCGCCGGGCTCACCTTCCCGATACCGGAAAAACTGATCCGCCTCATCCAGAACGAAATCGCCGCCGCCAGCTTTGGCACCAACCCCATCCCCTATCTCGCCGACCTGGACTATTACAGGAAAGGGCTCACGAACCTCTTTCCGGAATCCCGGGAATTCCAGGATGCCCTCACTACCATGGGCAATGGAATCGTAGAGCTGCCCAAAGCGACCAACACCTTCACTTTTTTGTTCAGCAACCTCAAGATGCGCTGGGACAGGGACTATCAGTCGCTCGTCACGGTGCAGCCCGAAGCGGGCCTGATCAGCATGCTCGGCCAGCCGGTCAACCTCAAAGTTACCTGCTATGTGGAATTCAAAATGACCTCCAATGAAGACGACCGGGCGTATTTTTACCTGAAGCTCCCAAATGAAATCTATTACTATGTCGGTTACCGGAACGGCATCCTGGAGCTGAACGCCAACGATTCCCGTTTCATGGGCGAGGCTTCCAAAATGAAGGCCGCGGAACTGCTGCTCAAGATGCCGGATGGGGAAAATTACGAGATCCAGCTCGTAGAGGCCAACCGCGCCACGGCTTTCGTCCGCAGGGCACAGGCGGTTGGAAAATAGGGCCTGCCCTCCCGGATGGGGATTTTAGGGCTGGCCGGTGTAGTTGAACGGGGTCAATGCCTTTAAAGCTATTTTTACGGACATGGGCACGGCGAGTGTTCCGATAAAGGCATGGAGCTCCTCCTGCCCGATATGTGCCTTCCCGCGGGTGAGCGCCTTGAGCGCTTCGTAAGGCTGGGGATAGCCCTCGCGGCGCAAAATCGTCTGTATCCCCTCGGCCACCACCATCCAGTTTGCCCCGAGGTCCTCCTGCAGGCGGGCCGCGTTGAGCACGATTTTGTCCATCCCCTTAAGCAGCGACTGCAAAGCGATCAGCGAATGCGCCAGCGGCACCCCCAGGTTGCGCAGCACGGTGCTGTCGGTCAAGTCGCGCTGGAGGCGGGAGATAGGCAACTTATCCGCGAAATGGGCAAACAGCGCATTGGCGATCCCGAGATTGCCTTCTGCATTCTCAAAATCAATCGGATTGACCTTATGGGGCATGGCCGAAGAACCCACTTCGCCCTCGACCGTGTGCTGACGGAAATACTCCATAGAAATATAGGTCCAGATATCCCTGCAAAAACCAATCAGGATGGTATTGATCCGCATCAGGGCATGGCACTGTGCAGCGAGGTGGTCGTAAGGTTCGATCTGGGTAGTCGGGGCAGTACGCTCGAGCCCCAGGGAAGCGACAAACTGCGTTGCGAAAGCGTGCCAGTCTGTTTCGGGAAATGCCACGGCATGGGCGTTGAAATTGCCGGTTGCGCCCCCAAATTTTGCCCGGTGCGGGATATCCTGTAAAAGCTGCAACTGCCCCTCCAGACGGGAAAGGAAGACCGCCATTTCCTTGCCCAGACGGGTTGGAGATGCCGGCTGGCCGTGGGTCCGCGCCAACATCGGCACCGCAGACCATGCCTGCGCCTGCCTGCCGAGGACCTCCATCAGCGAATGCAGCACGGGCAGGTAAACATCCGCGAGGGCATCCCGCAACATCAGCGGCACCGCCGTATTGTTGATATCCTGGGAGGTGAGGCCAAAATGGACGAACTCCGCGTATTCTGCCAATCCAAGGCCGGCGAACTTTTCCTTCAGGAAATACTCTACGGCCTTGACGTCGTGGTTGGTCACCCGCTCGGTAGCCTTGATCTGTGCCGCATCTTCCAGGCTATACCTGTCGGGGATGCGCTCCAGCTCGTCCAGCGCATCCTGCGATATCCCCGAGAGCTGCGGCAGGGGAAGCCGGCACAAGGCGACGAAATATTTTACCTCTACCCACAACCTGTAGCGGATGAGGGCAAACTCGGAGAAATATTGCTGCAGCGCCGCCGTCTGGGCCGCATATCTGCCGTCAACAGGGGAAATCGAGGTGAGCACGTTTTTTAGGCTTGAAGGGTTAAAAATCAATACGTTCAGGGGGCCTATTCCCCCAGGTGAAACTGCCCGATCAGGGCGTCAAAGTTGACGTGCTGTCGCACCAGTTCGATCGCCCTACGAGATTTCCAAGGGGTACGGCTGTTGATTTTGACCTCGATCCGGCTGATCTTGACCACCGAGCCATAGGTGTCGAGGGTTGTCGTGATGACCGGTATCTTGTATTTCGCCAGATAGGGGTTGTTGATATCTGCCTGCTCGTACCACTTTGCCTGCCGGCCATCGCTCGTCACGATCACCCCGGAGAGCGGGCAATCTTTAAGCCCCTTTATACGGGAGACGGACTCTACCTTTTCCAGGGCCTGGTTGAGGCGTTTCATACTCGTCACGAGGAGGATATTGCCGAACGTATTGAACTCGTCCACATCCACCAGGGAGCCGGCGATGATATCTTCCACCCGATTGTTCATATATTCCTCATTGAGCATGATTTTGCCATTGACAGCCTGGCGGATCGTTTCCATAATCGGGAGGGAGAGGGTATTGTCGAAAGGCAGCACCCCCAGCATGGGCACCCCCATATCGGAAAGTCTGCGGGAGAGGTAGTATTCGATCTCCTCCATTTTTTCCGGCTTCACCTTATTGACGATTACGCCGAGTACCGGCACCTTTTCTTCGCGAAACAAGGCGGTACACATATTTAACATATCTACCGTACTTCCGATACCGCCTTCCACGACCATGATGACCCCTGCATTGAGCAGCCGGGCCGTTTTTGCGTTGGAGAGGTCCACTACGCTGCCGACGCCCGGGTGCCCTGTCCCCTCATACACGACCAGGTCGTAGCGTTCCTGCAGCACTTCGCTCGCCCTTGCGAGACGCGCCTCGAAGTCGAAGCGGGCTTTATCTTCGATATAATCCCGCGTCACCCCTTTCCCGATGATCACCGGGCTATGGATTTCGGGCCGGATATCGAATCCGATCACTTCTGAAAACAGCACCGCATCCTTATCCGCGACCTGCCCGTCGAAGGAAACAAATTTCTGGCCTACGGGCTTGCAATAGCCCGTGTTGATCCCCAGGTCCACCAGGTTGGCGACCAGGCCGAGGGTGAAAGTCGTTTTGCCGACATGCTGGCTCGAGGCGGCGACATAAATGTTCTTCATTTGATTTCGATTTGGTACGTTTACCCGACAAGCCATAGGATGCCGGATGCGGAAAAAGCAGACCTGCCGGGGCTTTCCAAAAAAATACTTTTACCCTGCGGCAGCCCACAGGAGGGAATGTTCCATCCGTGCAAATTTGTCCCCAAGAAAATATTGGCGCCTCATTCCCGAAAATTTTTACTTTTGCGGGGACTTAGGGAGCTTTCATTTCCCAATGAACATCAAATAATATGCTCAGGCACTAAATTCCATGGCCATGCCCAAGAATTTACTCATAGTCGAATCTCCTGCGAAAGCAAAAACGATAGAAAAATATCTCGGTTCCGCCTTTACCGTAAAGTCCAGCTACGGCCACGTCCGGGACCTCGAAAAAGGCCCGAAGGCTGTGGACGTGGACAACCACTTTTCGCCAAAGTACGTCATTTCCCCTGAAAAAAACAAAGTTGTCAAAGAATTACGCGATTGGGTAAAGAAAGTGGACGAAGTATGGCTCGCGACGGACGAAGACCGGGAGGGAGAGGCGATCTCCTGGCACCTCTGTGAAGTGCTTGGGCTCAACCCCATCACGACCAAGCGGATCGTTTTCCGGGAGATCACCAAACCGGCCATCGAAAAAGCCATTCAAAAACCCCGTACCCTCGACCTCAACCTCGTCAATGCCCAGCAGGCAAGACGGGTACTCGACCGCCTCGTCGGCTTTGAGCTTTCCGAAATTTTGTGGAAGAAAATCCGCAGCGGCCTCTCGGCAGGAAGGGTACAGTCGGTTGCCGTAAAACTGATCGTCGAAAAAGAACGCGAAATCCAGCAGTTCAAAAGCCAGGCCTTTTTTCGCATCGAAGCGCAATTCAACGTCCATAACGAACAGGGCAAGCCGGTCGTACTCAAAGCGGAAAGCCCGCTAAAGTTTGGCGAGGAAGCCGATGCGGAAACTTTTCTGCGCCGCTGTACCGACGCTGCCTTCCCTATCCATAAAATCGAAGTGCGCCCGCAGAAAAGAAAGCCTGCCGCGCCGTTCACCACCTCTACCCTGCAGCAGGAAGCCAGCCGCAAATTCGGCTTCTCCGTACAACGCACCATGAACGTGGCGCAGTCGCTCTACGAAGCCGGCCACATCACCTATATGCGTACCGACTCTACCAACCTCAGCGAAACCGCCATTGCTGCAATTGCCCAGAGCATCGAACAAAACTACGGTGCCAAATACGTTTCGGTACGCCGTTTCAAAAGCAAATCTGCCAATGCCCAGGAGGCCCACGAAGCGATCCGGCCAACGTATATCCAGGTGCAGAACGTCAGTGGAAACCGCGACGAGCAGCGCCTGTACGAACTGATCTGGAAGCGCACCATCGCTTCCCAGATGGCCGATGCGGAACTGGAAAAAACGGTGGTCACCATCGGTATCTCCACAATCCCGGATGCATCGCTGGTCGCAGAGGGCGAAGTCCTGAAATTTGACGGCTTCCTGAAGGTTTACCTGGAATCCAATGACGACGAGGAGGAAGAAGAGACCAAAGGTATGCTCCCGCCCCTCAAAACCGGCCAGGTACTGCCCCTCCGGGAGATGACCGCTACCGAGCGCTTCACCCGCCCGCCTGCACGCTACACAGAGGCCGGACTTGTGAAAAAGCTGGAAGAACTCGGCATCGGCCGCCCTTCGACCTATGCGCCAACGATCAGCAAAATCATGGAAGACGCGCGCGGATACGTCGTCAAAGAAAGCCGGGAAGGCAGCCCCCGCCCCTACCGTATCCTGTGCCTGCAAAATCGTCAAATCACCAGGACCCAGGGCAGCGAAATCGTCGGCGCTGTACAAAACCGCTTGTTCCCGACCGATATGGGCACTACCGTGAGCGATTTCCTCGATACCTATTTCGAGCAGATCATGGATTACCGGTTTACGGCAGGTATCGAAAAGGTTTTTGACGATATCGCCGCGGGCGAGAAAGAATGGACCCGTATGCTCGGTGATTTTTACTGGCCCTTCCACCAGGAAGTCGAGGCAACCCTCGAATCGGCAGTACGGCCGACCCGCGAACGCATCCTGGGCAAAGACCCCGCGACCGGGCTCACCCTGATCACGCGCATGACCCGGCTCGGCCCCGTCGTACAAATCGGTGTACCGGAAGAACTGGGCGAAGAAGGAAAACCCAGGTATGCCAATCTTCGCAACGGACAATCTATCGAGACAATCTCTTTCGAAGAAGCCCTGAAGTTGTTCGAGCTCCCCAAAGTACTTGGTGCCTACCAGGAACAGGAGGTCGGCGTCGGCATCGGCAAGTATGGCCCTTATGTGCGCTTCGGGGAAAAGTTCATCGCCCTGCCCAGGGGCGAAGACCCCCTTAATGTCAACCTCGACCGCGCCATTGCCGTTATCCAGGAAAAAGAAAAAGGCGACGCCCCCGTCGGCACCTACCAGGGAAAACCGATCACTAAAGGCAAGGGCAGGTTCGGCCCCTTCCTTAAATGGAACGATATCTTCGTCAATGTGCCTGCAAAATACGATTTCAACCGCCTCACGCAGGCCCAGATGGAAGAACTTATCACTGCAAAACTGAACAAAGAGGCCAACCGATACATTATACAGTGGCCGGAAGCAGAAATCGCCATTGAAAATGGCCGCTGGGGGCCTTTCATCCGTTTTAAAAAAGAGAGTATCCCAATCCCCAAAACCGCCAATGGCGAAAAGGTTACCCCGGAGGAGGCCGCTCAGCTCAGCCTGGAGCAGGTCAAAGCTATGATTCTGGCCAAAAACCCGGAGGCCTTCAGTAAGCCGGCTGCCAAAAAGAAAACAAGTGCCAAGAAATAGCAGGGCTTGTGTGAGCAATCTTTTTTCGGCGCTCCGCGCCAAATAATTATTTGAGGTTGTTTAAAAAGTATTTCGCCGCCTGCGGCGGAAAAATATTATTTTAAGAGGGGTTGTGTAAAAAGGTTTTTTACGGCGCTTCGCGCCAAATTAAAGTTTGAAACCGACGTGTTTTTCATGAT
>JBMOJO010000490.1:0-1521 GCA_049315745.1 Saprospiraceae bacterium
AAAATGACTCTTTTTTCCCACCTCGCTGACCCCTCGCAACAAGTCTATTTTTTAACTCTCAAAAGAAAACAAGATGCTGACAACCGCCACTAAATTCATCCTCGACATGCTCCTGGAGCATGAGGAGCTTAAAAATTTCCCCAAAGAATTTGTGCAGGAAGCCGGGTTATGGGTAAAGTCGTGGTTCCTGAAACCCGAGGACCCCAAAAGCAGCGCAAAGCTGTTAGATACTGGGAAACCTGTCGAGGACAAAATAGATATCATCGAGGACATTTTAAAGGAACTGGAAAACAACCGCCAGTTTCAACAGGAATTGGCAGCGCATCTCGCCGCTTTTGAAGAACAGCGCGCCCGCATCAAAAATGTGGTGACGGATGCCAAAATAGCTGTAAAGGGGGATGTACATATTGGCGATAAGGGCCTGAGTAACGACGACGGGTACCATAAAAAAAACGTCGTCCAAGGCGGCCATTTTGAGGTAGGCGGAGGTTTTCGCCTGGGGGACGACTTTGCGCCGACAACAGCCACATCGGAAACGTTTGGGAAAACCATGCCCGGTCCCAGAGGTATTGCCTTCGAGACCAAGCGGGCTGAATATCCTAAAGGTGACCAGATAATCTCGGTTCCGCTGGATACGGCAATAAGCAAACCGCTCCTTAGGGATATTCCAAGCCCGATAAAAGTCTTGTTTCTCGCCGCTACCCCCAAAAGGCTTGGCCAAATCAATACAGGAAGAGAGAGCCGGTTCTCGGATTTGATCAGGGAGTTTGACGATCAGCGCAGGTTTGCCTTCGATGACGAACACGGTCTGGACAAAGAGCGCTTCAGGAACCTGTTAATCGCAAGGGATCCCCATATCATCCACTTTGGCGGGCATGGTCACTACGAAGGGCTGGCCCTGGATGATACCGATATCAACGCCAATGTGCTGACAGATTTGATAAAATTGCTCGAACACCCCCAACTGGTCATCCTCAACGCTTGCTACACGCTTCCCATGGCCAGGGAAATGGCAAAATATGTCCCCTACGTCATCGGCACCCAGGGCCCATTGGACGATGATGCCGCCATTGCATTTGCCCGGAGCTTTTATGTGGGGATTGCCTCCGGCAAGGATATCAAAAAGGCTTTTCAGTTTGGCCTCAACGGCATCCAGGACGCCCAATGCGGGGGTGGGGATATTCCGGTACTTGTAGAAGGGGTGCGAAAAGGGTAAAAGCTCCGCTTACCTGTTCGATCAGCAAACTGTACGGCAAGGGGGTAAGCCCCGAAGAAATTGCCGACTTGCCGTACATTGCAACGGAAGAGGTGCAGGAAATAATCCGTACATACCTGGACCAGAAAACAGGAGATTGAGCTGGAAAAAAGCGTTTGCAAAATGCCCCTACGGCGGCACCCATACCGCCCCGTTTGACTTACCCCCTAAAACCCCTTATCTTTGCCCCATGAGACGTTTCTTCAATACGACCGGCCTGTGCAACCCGCAGGACCACTACATGGTGGAGCCTTTTAGGGATTTGT
>JBMOJO010000200.1:0-6603 GCA_049315745.1 Saprospiraceae bacterium
ATCCAAATTTAATTTGGCGCGAAGCGCCAAGAAAAACCTTTTTACACAACCCCTATCAAAAAAACCTTTCATCGCCGCAGGCGGCGACTAAAAGACCGGCTCAAAGCGGGCAGTGAAATGTCTTAGGAAAGGTGGTTCATACACGATGCGGAAGCCCTTTGCCGCATCGCGTTCCTGCAGGAGTTCCCGGAAGGTTTCAATGACGTAGTCAATGTGGCTTTGGGTATAGACCCGTCGGGGGATGGCCAGGCGCACCAGTTCCATAGGTGCGGGGATAAGCTGTCCGTTTTCGTCGTTTTTTCCGAACATGACCGACCCGATTTCGCAACTGCGGATACCTGCCTTCAGATAGAGTTGGCATACGAGGGCCTGACCCGGGAATGCTTCGACGGGGATATGGGGATAAAATGCCTTGGCATCAATATAGACGGCATGGCCGCCAATCGGCCAGATGAGGGGCACGCCGATTTCCCGGAGTTTTTCGCCCAGGTAGCCGGTGCTTTTGATCCGGTAGTGCAGGTAATCGGCATCGAAAACTTCTTCCAGACCTATGGCGATGGCCTCCATATCCCGCCCGGAGAGGCCGCCGTAGGTGGCATATCCTTCAGTGATGATGAGTACCGTACGGCATTTTACGGCAAGCTCGAGGTCTTTGAGCGCAAGAAAGCCTCCCATATTGACGAGGGCGTCTTTTTTTGCGCTCATGATACAGCCGTCGGCAAGGCGGAACATTTGCTGTGCGATTTCCCGATAGCTGAGGTGACTGTATTCCGCCTCGCGATGTTTGATGAAATAGGCATTTTCCGCAATGCGGCAGGCATCCAGGACAAACAGGACGCCATATTTATTACAGATTCGAGCCACTTCTTCGGCATTGGCCATGCTTACAGGCTGCCCACCACTGCTATTATTGGTCACGGTGAGGACGACAGCACCGATGTTGGCAGGGCCATATTCCCCGATGAGTGCTTCGAGGCGGGCTGTGTCCATATTGCCTTTGAAGGGATGTTCCAGGCCGGTATGGCGTGCCTCGGGAATGGGGATATCCACTGCCTGTGCACCTGAAAACTCGATATTGGCCCGGGTAGTATCAAAGTGGGTGTTGCTGATGAAAAATTTTCCCGGCCCGCCGATTCTGCTGTATAGCAAATGTTCCGCTGCCCGTCCCTGATGGGTAGGGAGGATATAGGGGCAGCCGGTAAGGTCGTGGACGGCTTTTTCCATGCGTTGCCAGCTCACGGCGCCGGCATAGCTTTCGTCCCCGCGCATAATACCAGCCCATTGCTCGGCACTCATCGCGGAGGTGCCGCTGTCGGTGAGTAGGTCAATGATGACTTCGTTGGATTTCAGCAAAAAAGGGTTGTAGGCGGCTTCGTGCAGGAACTGCCTCCGCTCCTCCTCTGTCGTAAGGCGGATTTGTTCGACTACCTTGATGCGAAATGGTTCAATGGTAATTTTTTGGTGCATGGCTAAAATGGTTTATTTGGTATGGTGGTGGTTGGGCAAATAAGGGCTATTTTTCACAGCATTATTCTTCTTCTTCCTTGGGGTTGGCAGACTGGAAGAATGCGACTACTTTCTGTGCTTTGGACATACCGATGGCCTGTGCGATTTCAGCGACTGTAGCAGCGCGGAGTTTTTTGACCGAGCCAAACCGGGCGAGTAGTTTTTGAGCGGTTACCTCGCCGATATCGGGGATTTGGGTGAGCTGGGTGGAGGTAAAATGGCGGGAGCGCTGGTCGCGGTGGAATGAAATGGCAAACCGGTGCGCTTCATTTCTGGCCTGCTGGATGAGCTTGAGCGACTCTGATTTTTTGTTGATATACAGGGGCAGTGCATCGCCCGGGAAAAAGATTTCCTCCAAGCGTTTTGCGATACCGATGACGGTGACTTTTCCTTCCAGGCCGAGTTTTGAGATACTGGCCATCGCAGCGCCCAGTTGACCTTTTCCGCCATCAATGATGATGAGTTCGGGGAGTGGCTGGCTTTCGTCGAGCAGCCTTTTATAGCGGCGGTAAACGACTTCTTCCATGGAAGCGAAATCATTCGGCCCCTGTACAGTTTTTACGTTGAAGTGGCGGTAGTCTTTTTTGGAAGGTTTGGCATTTTTGAATACGACGCAGGCGGAGACAGGGAAGGCGCCCTGGATATTGGAATTGTCGAAGCATTCGATATGCAGGGGCAGGGCATCCATTCGAAGGTCCTGCTGGAGTTGTCTCAGGATGCGTTCTGTCGGGGTTTGTTTTTTCACGCGACTGGCCTCGTCGCGTTTTTTTTGCAGGAGATAGTACTGGACGTTTTTTTGGGAAAGGTCGAGTAGTTTGCGTTTATCGCCAATTTTGGGGATGGTGACGGTCACATTTTTTTCTGGTGCAGGCAGCTCAAAGGGCGCGATAATTTCAGGGGCATTGCTATTGAACCGTTCGCGGATAAGGGGGATGGCGTAGGCGAGGAGGTCGGCATCTGCTTCATCTTCGAGGTTTCGGAGCAGCTCCTGTATATGGGCATGGATGATGGCGCCATTGACTACCCGCAGGTAGCCGATGCAGGCCGCTTTTTCGTCGGAGGCGATGGAGAAAACGTCCACATCCCGGACATTGGGGCTTACGACAGTGGACTTGCTTTGGTAATCTTCGAACGCGCTAAGTTTTTCTTTGATCTGCTGGGCTTTTTCGAATTCCAGGTTTTCGGCAAGCTGGAGCATTTCCTTTTTAAAATGTTGGACAACAGCACCGAATTGGCCGCGCAGGATATTTTTGATCTGTTCGATTTTTTCCAGGTAATCCGTTTCGCTTTGCAGCCCTTCGCAAGGGCCGGTGCAATTTTTGATATGATATTCCAGACACACCTTGAACTTGCCGGCACGTATGTTTTCCTCGGAAAGGGTCAGGGAGCAGGTGCGCAGGGGGAAAAGCTGTCTGATCAGGTCGAGGATAATTTTAAGGCGTGCCTTGGAGGTGTAGGGGCCGAAATATGCAGAGCCGTCCCGTATCACGCGCCGGGTAATGAAGACCCTGGGGAAGCGTTCTTTTTTGATACAGATATAGGAGTAGGACTTATCGTCCTTGAGCATTACGTTGTAGCGGGGTTGATGCTGTTTGATGAGGGTATTTTCGAGCAGGAGGGCGTCGGTTTCGGTTTCGACGATGGTGAACACGATTTTCTGGGCGTTTTTCACCATTACTTTCGTGCGGAAGGCGCGGTCGCGGCGTTCTCCGAAGTAGGAAGCGAGGCGGCTGCGGAGATTTTTGGCTTTTCCGACATATAAAATGACCTCCTCTTTGCCCAGGAAGCGATACACGCCCGGGGATTTGGGGATGGTTTCGGCAATTAGGCGGAAATCTTCGGTATTCATGCGGCAAAGATAGGAGGATTTCGAAAAATCCCCCTATCCTGCGGGTATGTCCGGGAGCTGCTTATTGTTGTGTCCCACGTCGGACATGGCCTCCCAACACGCTTTTTTCGATTTTTTTGGCGGGGTTTCCATAATAGACGACTTCCCCTCCGGTATTGGCCGTAATTTCGAGTAATTCGCTCGCAGCGACTTCTGCTTTGCTACCCGTATTACAGCGGATATAGGCCGTCCCGGATTCGAGTGTGGCAGCGAGGTATTGGCCACCGGTAGCGGCCCATACTTCCTGGGTCTTTGTTGTGCCATCGAGCATAAGCCTGCCCCCTTCTGTTGCAGAGGCGTCCAGTTTTTCTGTCCGGATCCTGAGGTCGGTATGTGCTCCGCTGCCTGCTTTTATTTCGAGGCTATGGGCGCTGATTTCGCCTTTGCTGCTGATTTTCGCACCTGCATTGGCTTTGATGCTATAGAGGGCTTTATAAACAATATGGGCTTTGACATCCACGTCCTTGTATAGGAGGCTATTGATGGAATGCAGGCGCAGTTCGCCCTGAACGACCTTGACGCTGAGCTGGTCTTCCGGCAAACCTTCAAATTCGATTTTTACAGAGGGCTCTTCCCCGGCTTCGAGGATAACCTGGATATTTCCTGTAACGGAAATTTCTTCAAAAGGGCCGACCTCATATTTTTTCTGCCCCGTCGCAGTGCCACACAGGAAAAGCGCCCCGAAGAAAAAGAAGATGGTTTTCTTGATCATGTTATTTATTTTTAAATCGTGAAGACAATGAGTCCGTCGTGGTCCGACACATAAAAATATGTGCTGCTTGCGTTTTTTTCTGCACCAGGGCAATTGGGGGCCAGGAAAGGCTACGTTATCCCTCTGCGTCAATCACGTATCAAGGCTGAAGGCAGAAGGGGGTGTTTTTTAGGTAAAATAATACCCGGCCAGGGATGCCCTAAGGTTACTCCTTGCAGGGCTTATCCAAGTAAGAGAGTCAAAATTTGGAGGTGTTCGTTGCTTATACTTTAAATTCCCCCCCTTTTTTAACAGTTTTTTATGATTTTTGCAGGGCATTTGATTGAAGCACTTCTTTTTTTCATTCAAACCCAAACTTATGGCACCAGCGCCCGCTGATCTTTTTAAAAAACTCATTGCGCACACCAAGGAATATGGCTTTATCTTTCAATCCAGCGAGATCTACGACGGCCTCAGTGCGGTCTATGATTATGGGCCATACGGGGTGGAGCTCAAAAATAACATCAAGGACTACTGGTGGGCGGCAATGGTACAGATGCATGAGAATATCGTAGGCCTCGACTCGGCTATTTTTATGCACCCGACGACCTGGAAAGCCTCCGGCCATGTTGACGCGTTCAATGATCCGCTGATAGATAATAAAGACAGTAAAAAGCGTTATCGGGCGGATCAGCTCATTGAGGAGTATATTGACAAGCTCGAGGAAAAAATCAATAAAGAGGTCGAGAAAGCGGCCAAACGCTTCGGGGAGAGTTTTAATGAAACCCTTTTCCGCGAAACTAACCCCAGGATTGTCGAATACCGCCAAAAAGCCGATGCAGTAGCACAACGCCTGGCCGGGGATATGAGCGCGGGGAATATGCAGGGTTTAAAAAACCTCATCGAAGAGCTGGAAATCGCCGACCCGGAAAGCGGGTCCCGCAACTGGACGGATGTGCGGCAGTTTAACCTGATGTTCTCTACACAACTTGGCAATATCGCGGGCGAGGAAGGCAAGCTTTACCTGCGCCCGGAAACGGCCCAGGGGATTTTTGTGAATTTCCTCAATGTGCACAAAACGACCCGTCAGAAAGTTCCTTTCGGTATTGCACAAATCGGCAAAGCATTCCGCAATGAAATCGTCGCGCGGCAATTTATCTTCCGCATGCGCGAGTTTGAACAGATGGAGATGCAGTTCTTTGTGCGCCCTGGCGAGGAAATGCAATGGTACGAATATTGGAAGGCAGCCCGAATGAAATGGCACCTGGCATTGGGTACTCCTGCAGAAAAGCTCCGCTTTAAGGACCACGACAACCTTGCGCACTACGCGAATGCGGCCGTGGATATCCAGTTTGAATTTCCTTTTGGGTTTAAGGAGCTGGAAGGGATACATTCCCGTACGGATTTCGACCTGAGCAACCATCAAATGCTGTCCGGGAAAAAGTTGCAGTATTTCGATCCGGAGCTCAATGAAAGCTATGTGCCTTTTGTAGTGGAAACCTCAGTCGGCGCCGACCGGACTTTCCTTGCCATTTTATCCCAGGCGCTGCAGGAAGAAAACGTACCGGATGCGGAGGGCAACGAGTCTTCCAGGGTAGTATTGAAACTTCCTCCTGCACTTGCGCCGGTAAAAGTCGCCGTGCTGCCCCTACTGAAAAATAAAGAGGAGCTCACCGGTGCGGCTCGGGATATTTTTAACCGCCTGAAATTTTCCTTCCAGTGCCAGTATGATGAAAAAGATGCAATTGGGAGGCGCTATCGCCGCCAGGATGCGATTGGTACCCCGTTCTGCGTTACTGTAGATTTCGAAACGCTGGAGAACAATACCGTTACGATCCGCGAACGCGATTCCATGCTTCAGGAACGGGTGCCGGTCGAACGTGTGGAAGAGATTGTCCGTAAGCGGGTGAATATCGGGAATCTTTTGTCGTAGTATCGCGCCGCAGTAGGGTTCTTGGTTTGCACACTCCAAAACGCTGCCTGCGCCAGCAAAATTTTATATCGCAAGGGCGCCTGATGCATTGATTTCACTTCGCAAAATCAATGCATCAGGCGCCCTTGCAAATTGTTATTTGGTGCGAAGCGCCGCAGCAACCGCTGCAGGTCGGGTTTACTTCAAAAGAGCCGGTTATTTTTTCAATTGCACATCCTGCAGCAGTTCGTTTTTGTCGAGCATCTGATCGGGGGTGATGGTAAGCTCATGATCGGAGAAAGCATCCTTGTGGATAACGATGCGATAGGTTTTGTCGCGCTCCATGAGGACTTCGAAATCGCCATTGAAGAAATTTCGGGTAAATGCCAGTTGTTGTTTGCCATCGGGCAGTTGCACATAAGCATCTACACGGATGCCCTTAAGGATTTCCCCGTTAGACACATCTTTTGTAGCGCCACGGAAAGAGAAATACTTTCGCATAACGATTACCGGTGCGGGCTGGCTGGGCGCAACCTGGTCTTTTTTGTTGGCTTTACTGTCTTTACTGTCTTTACTGTCTTTACTGTCTTTACTGTCTTTACTGTC
>JBMOJO010000201.1:0-6602 GCA_049315745.1 Saprospiraceae bacterium
AGACTTCGGCGGCAAAATCTTCTTCTGGGGTTGTGTAAAAAGGTTTTTGCCGCCTGCGGCGGCAGAATTTTCTTCTGAGCGACGCGTTATTTTCACGATTTCGCGAAGCGAAATCTTGAAAATGACGCGTCGCTCAAAACATAATTTGGAGAAAAGCGCCGTGAAAAGACTTCGGCGGCAAAATCTTCTTCTGGGGTTGTGTAAAAAGGTTTTTGCCGCCTACGGCGGCAGAATTTTCTTTTGATCGGCGCGAAGCGCCGTAAAAAACCTTTTTATACAACCCCGTGAGGCTACCCCCTTTGCTGTGCAATAGAGGCATAGTCCAGAAAATAGATGACCTTTAAGGAAAGGCTATTATTCTGTGGGAGCTGAAATAATCCGTCGAGGTTGTTGAAATAATTGTCCGCCAACTGATCCCGGACATTGAAGATCGCATTTTTCCAGATAAAAAACAAGTCGCTGCCCGGGGCAAACCGCCACCGGTACACCATATCTATGTTAAATGCGTTGAAGTTGGCATTATGGTTGCCGGCATAATCGGAAGGTGCCAGCGTACCATCTGTTTGGAGAAGATGATAACCGGCATAATCCACGCTTGTCCAGTCGTGCCGCAGGCGCAAGTTAATGGTCATGGTCGGGCTGAAGGAATAATTGACGTTCAGGAGGTTTTCGATATTGGCAATATCGCGGTATCCGAAAATAATTTGCCGAAGTACTTCCGGAGTGCCCGCTACCGGTACATTTCTCCTGGACACGAAACCGGGGTTATTCCTGGAAATCCTGCTGGACAACGCCCAGCTGAAATTGAGCCGATCGTTTACCCTGAAGCGCGGCTGTAGCGACCAGCGCATCGAGGTACGGCCTGTTTCCTGAAAACCGGTAAAAGAACCATTCACAGAAAGCCGGAGACGTTTGCGCTCATCGCTCCCCAGCCAGAATCCGGTATTATATAATGCAGGGATCAAAAACACCCTGCCCGTTTCACGAGCCTCAAAATAATCATGCGCCTCTGGTTGATAACTCCCCCACGCATTGAGCTCCCAGAAATTTTTCAATTGGCCCCAGCCCCATAATGATACTTCTGCTTCTGAATAGACGTTCGGATTGTACAAGCGCCCATAGCTGCCCTCTATTCCAATCCTGCCGCGATTGAATTTCCAGAATGGCTTGAAAGCGGCATAACTGGCTTCCATGTTCCAGCTCCGCTCGTTGTTATTGAAGAGAAATCCCAGGTCATTGGGGTTAAAGCGGTCGCTTTCGATATTCTGAGAAACGCCAAAATTGAACTTGCCGCTGATCTTGTTAAAACCTAACGAATAGGCGTGGCCGCGATCCACCTTGTCCGGAAAGAAAAGCTGGTTGAATTTTCCATTTCCGGTGATGCTGTATTGGTTGGATTTATTGCGCAACTCAAAAACAGCACCACTAACATTCGCGTCGTAGTCTTTTCCGTCCCGAAGGACCGTCGTGTTGAGAAACGTGATGTAAGAATTGTTTTTCAGGTTCTGGTCAAGGACCAGGACATTGTAATTCGTCAGGGGATTCGTTTCGACTTCCCGGAGTATGCCTTCTGAGTTTTCAATTTGTGCGGTCATCCGCCCGGCCGTAGCGTTGAAAAATCCCATGCCAAGGCCCTTGCTGTTGCGCCCGGAGATTTTGGTAGCGTTATAGAGTTGGGTCTGCCTTGGGTTGCTGATGAGTTTTTCGCCCGGCGCAAGAGATTGAAAAGCCTTTTGGTAATGCAAGGGCTGCCCGCCAATCCGTCTCGAATAAAAGAGCCCCCCTTTATTAAACAATTCGGTGCCCTCCGTAAAAAACTGCCGGTTTTCGTCGAAGCGCACTTCGAAGGGGGAAAGGTTGAGCACCTGGTTATCGGATTGTGCCTCGCCAAAGTCGGGCACGAGGGTCATATCGAGCGTAAACGCATCGTTAATGCCGTACTTGATATCCATTCCTCCGGTGAGATTACTCCCATAGGTATTGACGGGCAAAGATGCGGGGTCGCGGTAGTTTTCAGCATAAGCCGCTACGAAAGGCGTGGCCTGCAATCGAAACGGGGATTTTATCCCCTGGATGCCGTTGAGCAGTCCGGATTGGTTGAACAGTCCGTTGATCGCAGGGTCAATTGGGCTCCACAGACTCAATTCCTGGATACGCCGGATTTGGCGGCCAAAATTGATATGCCAGGTTTGGGATTGAGTCTGTGGGAAACGCAGGGCGGCATAAGGAATTTTCATTTCGCATACCCACCCGGAGTCAGTAGCCGAAACTGCGCTTTCCCAGACGGCATCCCAGTTGGGATCCTCGCCAAGCACGGAGTATTTGGAATCAATCTGAACCCCTGCCGCGGTTACAAGAAAGCCAATGCCATTGATCCCGTCGCGATAAGCATCAATAAAGACCCCAAACCAGTCGGTATTCCCCATATTGTCGCGCTGGGAAAGTTCCCGTTTAATCTGGGTGGGATCGCTGTCATGGCAAGTGGCGCCGATATAAATACCGGTGTTGTCGTACAACACACGCACCTCCGTTTTTTGGGAGCCTGCAAGGCCGGGATTCGGTTCCAGGGTGATAAAATCACCGGCAAACGGTGCATTTTGCCAGGATTCTTCGGAAAGGATGCCGTCAATTCGCATATCCTTTACAGCAGGGACGGCTTGAAGTTGTTTTTTTTCCGCAGCGGGTGCTTGTGCGAAAAGGTGGATGCCACAGCTTAATGCCAGAAGCAGAACGTAAAAAGTTTTCATGATTGTTTGTATCTATTTAGCAGGGCGCCGCCCTATACAATAATGTTTGGGGTTGTGTAAAAAGTCTTTTCTTGGCGCTTCGCGCCAAATTTAAGTTTGAAACCGACGTGTTTTTCATGATTTTGCGAAGCAAAATCATGAAAAACACGTCGGTTTCAAAAGAATATTCTGCCGCCGAAGGCGGCAAAAACCTTTTTACACAACCCCAAATAAAATCCTTCGCGGCGAACTACTTAAAGGACGGGATTACCCAAAGGATGTTGCATGGAGCGCTGTCAATAATGCCCAAAGCGCGGATTTACCCGACGAAGGGCGGAAATCAGGCCCTGAATGGATTCCGCCCTTCGGCCGCTAATTTTTCCATTCCTTGCGCTCTTGCTCGAGGTGGTGGAGAACCACCTTTACCCCATATTTTTCCTTGAGGTGCTTGGAGAGTTCATCTGCGGCATAGACGGAGCGGTGCTGGCCGCCGGTACAGCCGAAATTGACGGTGAGGGAAGTAAAACTGCGGTGGATGTAATCCTCTACGGCGCCATCCACGATCCGGAAAACGCTGTTGAGGAATTCATCCATTGTACTATGCTGTTTCAGGAAGTTGATGACCGCTTCATCGCGGCCAGTGAGCTTTTTATAAGGTTCGTAGCGCCCGGGGTTATGCAGGAAGCGGCAGTCAAATACAAATCCGCCGCCGTTGCCGGTCGTATCTTCCGGCACCCCTCCCACGTGGTAGGAAAAACTGTTGATATAGACCGTTAAAAGACTGCTTGCGCCTTTGATTTTATCGAAAGGCTCGTATTTTTTCCCATCCATGATCTTGCGCATGGCCCTGGTCAGCTCAGGTAGCTGAAAGGGGAGCGGCCATTGATCGAAAAGGGATTTGATATTGCGCAGGGCATGCGGAATGCTTTTTAGAAAATGTTCCTTGCGCTCAAAAATCCCCCGGAAACCATAAGCCCCCAGGGTCTGGATATTGCGGATCAAGACATACGCATAATAATACTGTTCAAATTGCTCCCGGTCAATTTCCGTGAGCTGCCCTGCGGTATCCAGATAATGCCCCAGCAACTCCCTGCGGATATCCGGGGGGATATTGGCCTTAGCTTGAAAAAGCAGGGAAGCGAGGTCATACTGCAACGCCCCTTTTCTGCCTCCTTGATAATCAATAAAATAAGGCTCTCCGTTTTGGACCATGATATTGCGCGACTGGAAGTCGCGGAACAGGAAGTAGCGTGCATCTGCAGCGAGGCAAAAATCGGCGAGGGTATGAAAATCCTTCTGTAGGGCAGGCTCATCGAATTGAACCTTGCTGACCATGAGGAAATGATACTTAAAATAATTGAGGTCAAAGAACATGGATTCTTTGTCGAAAGCGCTTTTGGGGTAGCAAAGCCCTTCATAATCGAGTCCTTCCCCACCGAGGATTTGCAGGCGGGCCAGTTGTTCGACCACCCGTTTATAAATCTGGACCAGATAGTCGGGAAAATAATCGCTCTGCTGGATCAGAAAGCTATACAGCGTTGTAGAGCCCAGATCCTCCTGGAGATAGACCTTTGCATCGAGGTTTTGCGCATAAATTTCAGGGACGGGCAGTCCTTTTGCGTGGAAATGGCGGGAGAACCCCAGGAAGGCTCTACTTTCCCGGTCGTTGGGGCTATAGGTACCTATTGCGCTGTTTGCTTTGCCCTGAAGGCGATAATACACCCGGTCGGAACCGGAGGGTGCAAGCGGCAGGATAAGGCCGGGATATTCACCGGACCAGGATTCAAAGAGGTCGGCGAGTGCAGACTCTATTTTCGTTGGATTCACAATCTTAAAGACAAATTGGGTAAATAATCAGGCATCCCAGCCGACAGAAGGAAATTCATCTTCCCCCTCATCTTCCCACGGCGTATGGGCGCTCAGGCGTTCCTTTTTAGGCGCATATCTGGCGTAGGGATCGCGTTTGGGCTTTTCCCGGGCAGTTATTTTCTCCTGGACGACGGTCGTATTGCTCACTGTTTCCCAGAGCAGGTCTTTGAGTTCTTCCAGGCCCTGGCGGGTAAAAGCGGAGATAAAGACACAAGGTACGCCGGGTGGGAGTTCTGGTTTAATCCACCCTGCAATTTCCTCGTCTATGCGGTCGCATTTGGTAATTGCCAGCACCCTGGGCTTATCCAGGAGTTCCGGGTTATACATATTGAGTTCGTTGAGCAGTATTTCATACGCTTTTGCCACGCTTTCCGCTTCTGCCGGGATCATGAACAGGAGGGTGGAGTTCCGTTCGATATGGCGGAGGAATCGGTGTCCGAGCCCTTTGCCCTCGTGGGCTTTTTCGATAATCCCCGGGATATCGGCGATGATGAAAGACCTGCCGTCGCGGTACTGTACGATACCCAGGTTAGGCGTCAGCGTAGTAAAAGGATAATCACCGATCTTAGGCTTTGCAGCGGTGAGGACGGAGAGGAGTGTGGACTTTCCTGCATTGGGAAAACCAACGAGTCCTACATCTGCGAGGACTTTCAGTTCCAGCACTTTCCATTCTTCCCTGCCCTGTTCGCCCGGTTGGGCGAAGCGCGGCGTTTGGTTGGAGGCAGTAGCAAAATGGGCATTTCCAAGGCCGCCGCGGCCGCCCGGGACGAGGATTTCTTCCTCGCCGTGTTCCGTAATTTCGAATTCGATTTCCCCCGTTTCGGCATCTTTAGCCACAGTCCCGAGCGGTACATCGAGGATGACGTCCTTGCCGTTAGCGCCGAAACTGGTACTGGAAGACCCTTTTTCTCCCGGGTCGGCGATCACGTGTTTCCGGTATTTCAGGTTCAGCAGGGTCCAGACATTGCGGTTGCCGCGCAGGATGATATGTCCTCCGCGCCCCCCGTCACCGCCATCGGGCCCGCCACGGGAGTTGAAGCGGTCGCGGTAGAAGTGGACACAGCCGGCACCGCCCGCACCGGAGCGGCAGCAGATTTTGACGTAGTCCACGAAATTTTGTTCGGCCACAGGTATGGTTTTGGTTTAAAGGGCGTCAATTGCCTGGCAGAGGCGGTTAAAGATCTCTTCGACGCTGCCTACGCCATGTATTTTTTGGGAGAGCCCTTTTTTGCCATAAAATTCAAAAACGGGGCTGGTTTCGCTTTTATACACTTCAATCCGTTTGCGGATGATGCTCTCGTCCAGATCATCGGCCCTGCCTGAACTTTGACCGCGCAGGAGGATGCGTTGGGTGATCTCATCATCTGGAACTTCCAGCATAATCAGGGCGGCTACGGCAGTTCCTTTTTCGGCTAAAAGCTTATCTAATGCTTCCGATTGTGGAATAGTTCGCGGGAAGCCGTCGAAAATATAGCCCGGAGCATCGGGATTCGCTTCCACCTTATTGCGCAGCATACCAATCGTCACGCTATCCGGCACAAGTTGACCCTGTTCCATATATCTTTTAGCTTCCAAGCCGAGAGGTGTCCGGTTTCCAATTTCAAAACGGAAGAGATCGCCGGTCGAAATATGCAGAAAGCCATATTTTTCTACCAGCAAAGCAGCCTGAGTGCCTTTGCCGGAACCTGGCGGGCCAAAGAGAATAAGAGCGGTCATGAAATTGCACTTTGGTGAGCAAGATAATGCGAAATGCAAAGATAATAAATTGGCACTTAATCCGCACAGGTACAGGTGCAGTTATAAGAATAGTTTTGTTTTTGAAATCGCTAACCTTTCTTGCCGGAAAATCTGCCGAAGGCGGTATCACAAACAAGGCTTCGCCTTCGAAAGCAAAATATTATTTTTAAGGAGATGCTATTTTCCTTATTTTTATTCAATAAATCAGAAGATTTAGTATCTATTTAGCAGGTCGCTGTCCTGAGAAATAATCTTTGGTGTGCGTGCATT
>JBMOJO010000025.1:0-27437 GCA_049315745.1 Saprospiraceae bacterium
ATCAAGCGTGGTTTCAATATAAAATTCTGCCGCCGAAGGCGGCAAAAACCTTTTTGCACAACCCCCAAATTATATTCTGAGGCACATCATTTTCGGAATTTCGCGCAGCGAAATTCCGAAAATGATGTGCCTCAAAAGACCCCTGGCATCGGTTCAGTAGTTGAGTACAGGGGCGAGCCATTTTTCGGCTGTTTCGACGGGGAGCCCTTTACGCAGGGCATAATCCTCTACCTGGTCTTTTGAAATCTCCCCCAAGCCGAAGTATTTGGCGTCGGGATGGCTGAAGTACCAGCCGCTGACGGAGGCGGCAGGGTACATTGCGAAGCTTTCGGTGAGGGATATGCCGGTATGTTGATCGGCCTGGAGCAATTGCCAGAGCGTGGCTTTTTCCGTATGGTCCGGGCATGCGGGGTAGCCGGGCGCAGGACGTATGCCGACATAATCTTCTGCGATCAGGCTGTCGTTGCTGAGGGATTCTGAAGCGGCATAGGCCCAGAATTCTTTGCGGACCCGCTCGTGCAAATGTTCGGCGAGGGCTTCTGCGAGGCGGTCGGCGAGGGCTTTTAGGAGGATGGCCTGGTAATCGTCGTGCTGCTGTTCGAAATGGGCCACCCATTTTTCTATACCGATGCCGGCGGTGACGGCGAAGGCGCCGATATAATCCCTGCAGATATGGGGGGAATCATCGGCAACGGGGCAGAGCGGTGCGATGAAGTCGGCGAGGCAGAGGTTTGGTTGCCCCGGGGCTTTGGCCCGCTGCTGCCGGAGGAAGTGCAGCGTTGTGAGCGGGACCTCCCTGGATTCATCTTTAAAAACCGATACATCGTCGTCGTCGAGCCGGTTGGCAGGGAAAATACCGATCACCGCCTGGGCCTGCAGCCATCCTTCGTCAATGATCCGCCGGAGCATACTCCTGGCATCGTTGTAGAGTTTGCGCGCTTCTTCGCCTACTATATCGTCTTGCAGGATAGCGGGGAATTTGCCGGCCAGCTCCCAACTCTGAAAAAAGGGGGTCCAGTCAATATATTCCGTCAGTTCTTCGATGGGATAATCCTTAAAAGCTTTGACCCCCACGAAAGCAGGTTGCGGCGGCGTATAATTTGCCCAGTCGGGTGCGAATTTATTTTTTCGGGCTTCCGGGAGCGGGAGGAATTTTTTTATGGCGTCCCTGCCTGCCCGTTGTTCCCGGATTTGGTGATAGCCGGATTTTTGGGCTTCGACGAAAATCAACGCCTGCCGGGGGTCCTCGCCCAGCAGGGTACTGGCTACGCCAACAGCCCGGGAGGCGTCCAGGACGTGTATGACGGGGCCGTGGTACTGCGGGTCAATTTTTACTGCCGTGTGGGTTTTTGAGGTCGTTGCCCCGCCGATCAGGAGGGGCACTTTGAAGCCTTGGCGCTGCATTTCCTTGGCCACGTGCACCATTTCGTCGAGCGAAGGTGTGATGAGGCCGCTGAGGCCGATGATATCGGCTTTTTGCTCGATAGCGGCCAGGAGGATTTTTTCCGCCGGGACCATGACCCCCAGGTCAATAATCTCATAGCCGTTACATCCGAGGACGACCCCTACGATGTTTTTCCCGATATCGTGCACATCGCCTTTGACCGTTGCCAGGAGGATCCGGCCTTTCGAATGCCCGCCGCTACCTGCTTTTTCGAGTTCGATATACGGGGTCAGGTAGGCGACGGCTTTTTTCATGACGCGGGCGCTTTTTACGACCTGGGGCAGGAACATTTTCCCTGCTCCGAAGAGGTCGCCGACATGGTTCATACCGTTCATCAGCGGCCCTTCGATGACGGACAAGGGGGAGGAGGATAATTGCCGGGCTTCTTCGGCATCGTCTTCGACATAATCGGTAATGCCTTTGACGAGGGCATGGGTAATGCGTTCCTGCAGGGGTAGCGTTCTCCAGGAGAGGTCTTTCTGAACGGTTCGTCCGCCGGTGTATTTCAGGTTTTCGGCATATTCGACCAGGCGCTCGGTGGCATCCTGCCTGCGGTTGAGCAATACATCTTCCACCCGTTCGAGGAGTTCTTTGGGGATTTCTTCATACACCTCGATCATGCCCGCATTTACGATGCCCATATCCATGCCGGCCTGTATTGCGTGGTAGAGGAATGCGGCGTGCATGGCCTCGCGCACGGGATCGTTGCCCCGGAAGGAAAACGAGATATTGCTTACGCCCCCCGAAATTTTGACGTTTGGCAGGCGGTATTTTATCTGTCGGGTAGCTTCTATGAAGTTGATCGCATATTCGTTGTGCTCTTCGATTCCGGTCGCTACGGCGAAAATGTTAGGGTCAAAAATGATATCCTCCGGTGGGAACCCGACCTCCCGGGTCAGGAGGTGAAAAGCACGTTCGCATATTTCCACTTTTCGCTCGATGGTATCTGCCTGGCCCTTTTCGTCGAAAGCCATGACGACGGCTGCGGCGCCGTAGCGTCTTACGCGTTTTGCCTGCCGCAGAAACTCAGCTTCGCCTTCCTTCAGGGAGATCGAATTGACAATACACTTGCCCTGGACACAGCGAAGGCCCGCCTCGATAACCGAAAATTTGGAGGAATCAATCATGATGGGCAGGCGGGCGATTTCCGGCTCCGACATGATGAGGTTCAGAAATTTTGTCATGGCCAGCTCTGAATCCAGCAGGCCTTCGTCCATATTGACATCAATGATTTGTGCCCCTCCTTCTACCTGTTGCTGGGCAACGGCCAGCGCATCGGCGTAGCGTTCTTCGCGGATCAGGCGGGCAAACTGCCGGGAGCCGGTTACGTTGGTACGTTCTCCGATATTGACAAAATTGGTTTCCGGGCGGATGATGAGCGGCTCAAGGCCGCTGAGCATGGTAAAGGGGGGCGCTTCCGGTATCGTCCGCGGCGGGATACCTTTCACCCCTGCTGCCATGGCACGGATATGGTCGGGGGTAGTGCCGCAGCAACCGCCGATGATATTGACAAAACCGCTGGAGGCGAAATCGCGGATATATTCCCGCATTTCCTCCGCGCCCTGGTCGTATTGGCCAAATTCATTGGGTAGCCCGGCATTGGGATACGCAGAGATGCAGCAGTTGGCGATGCCGGAAAGGGCCTCGAGGTATGGGCGCATTTCTTTGGCGCCCAGGGCACAATTCAGTCCGATACTGAGCAGCGGGATATGTTTGACGGAGACCCAGAAGGCTTCTGCAGTTTGCCCGGAAAGGGTCCGTCCGCTGGCATCGGTGATCGTCCCCGAAACCATGATGGGCAGGCGGATGCCCCGCTCCTCAAATAATTCCTCTATAGCGAACAAGGCGGCTTTGGCATTCAGGGTATCAAAGATGGTTTCTACCAACAGTAAATCGGCGCCGCCGTCCATGAGCCCGGAGGCTTGCTCGCGGTATGCCAGGCGCAGCTCTTCAAAAGTGACCCCTCTGAACCCGGGGTTGTTGACGTCGGGAGAGATGGAGGCGGTTTTGTTGGTAGGGCCAACGGCCCCGGCTACATAACGGGGATGCTGGGGCTGGCGTGCCGTGAAGTCATCGGCTGCTTTGCGGGCAATCTGCGCGGCGGCAAAGTTGAGCTCATAGGCCAGGTCCTGCATCCCGTAGTCCGCCTGTGAGATCGCGGTTCCGTTAAAGGTATTGGTCTCGATGATGTCCGCCCCGGCTTCCAGGTATTGCCGGTGGATTTCTTCGATGATATGTGGCTGGGTAATAGAGAGGAGGTCGTTATTGCCCTTTACATCGTGCTGGAAGCTGGCAAAACGCTGGCCGCGGTAATCGGCTTCCTGCAATCGGTATCGCTGGATCATTGTGCCCATCGCCCCGTCAATAACGAGGATTCGCTGTGCAAGTAAACCCCTGATATCTGGTTTTTCCATGGTTTTAATTAAAAAGGCCTTAATTCAGGTTACACATACAACAAGGCATAATATTCTTCCAGCATGCGCTTTACCGCAAACTGTTCTTTGGTGCTGAGGATACTGGCCTGCATCATCTGCAACCATTTAGGGCGGTCGTCATAGAATGTCGGGATGACTTCCCGGAGCAGCACGTCGAACAGCGCTTTGCTATCGTGGGCATCCTGAATGGCCTCGTCCTCGCTTTCGAAAGCATCGCCAAACTGCCAGCCGTTGATGCCGTGCTGGCAGGCTTCCGGCCACCAGCCATCGAGGATGCTGAGGTTGAGGACACCGTTCATGGCCGCTTTCATGCCGGAGGTGCCGCTGGCCTCTTTAGGCCTGCGCGGGTTGTTGAGCCACACGTCCGAGCCACGGGTCAGCATACGGCCGATGGCCATATCGTAATTTTCGAGAAAAACAACGGCATCGGGAAAACGTTTGCTCATCGCGACGAGATCGGTGACGATGAGCTTGCCGTTATCGTCCAGGGGGTGTGCTTTTCCGGAAAAGATAATCTGGACTTTGCGGGATTCCAGGAGGGGCTCGATGAGTTCCGGTTTGCTGAAGATGAGGTTAGAGCGTTTATACGGCACGGCCCTTCTGGAAAACCCGATGATGAGCCGGTCCTCGTCGAGCCTGACGCGGTTTTTTGCTTCTACAAAATCAATGAGGGCCCGCTTATTCTGCAGGTGGGCTGCCCACAGGTCGCCACCTTTTTCGGCGGTTGCCGGCATGGCGGGGTCCACCCAGGTAGGCAGGTGGATCGCATTGGTGATCGCGGCAATATCGGCGCGGTCTTCGATATGCTCCCACATGGCATTGGCGGTTGCCCCGTGGAGCTGGGCCACCGCATTGGCCTTTTTGGAAAGGCGCAGGGCCCCGACGGTCATATTGAACGGTTCTCCGCCGAGGGCCTCGAGCTCTTCCCAGCTCAGGCACATATTGGCCCCCATATAGACGATTTTTTCGATGGGGTGGGACTCATTGCCCTGTATGACCGGGGTATGGGTAGTGAAAACGATGGATGGCCTCACTGCCTCTACGGCTTCTTCAAAGGTCATATCCGCTTCTTCTATTTTCTCCCGCAGGAGCTCGAAGCCTGCGAAGAGGGCGTGGCCCTCGTTAAAATGATAGAAGTCCGGCTCGATACCGAGCTGCCGGAGGGCCCTTACCCCGCCGATACCAAGTACCATTTCCTGCGCGATGCGCTCTTCGCCAAACCACCCATAGAGCTGCCCGGTAATCCAGGGATCCTGGCTCTCCGGCACATCGGTATCTAGGAGGTAAATATCGGCATTGCCGAATTTATCTACTTTCCAGACTTTACACTCCACTTCCACGCCCCGTATTTCCACCATAACGCTGACTCCGGTATCTATGAGAAAATCGTAAATATAGTTATGGTAGCTGTCATAAGGACGACCGTCCGGGCCGATGCGCTGGTCGGTGTAACCTTGTTTCCATTTGATCCCGATCCCGATGACCGGATAGTCGTGGTCTTTGGCCCCTTTGAGATAGTCCCCGGCAAGGATGCCCAACCCTCCGGCATAGGTTTTCATAGACTGGTCGAGGGCATATTCCATGCAGAAGTAGGCAACGGAAGGTCGTTTTGAATGGCTCATGCAGGTATATTGTTTATTTTGAGTTTAAGGAAGGCTTTACCTGGTATTATCGGGTTTGTGAGGCGGCCGCGGGGAAATATCCGGTTGCCGCAGGCGGTGGGATACTTCCCCGCTTGTGCGGGCAAAAGTAGTTAATTTCTTGCATACACTTTAAAATAGCTGCATTCCTGAACGACGTAGGTATAGAACCGCGTTTGGGCATAGTTCCTTTTCAGGAGTTCGAAATATTCGTTACTGCGCGGCCCAAACCCGGCGAAGAAGAGGTTTTGTTCGCAGCGTGCCGCCATAAACGTGGCGCGCGCCGCAAGCTCGGGGTCGCTGGTGAGCTGCCGGGCGAGTTCGAAACAGTCGAGGGCACGCCGGCAGTCGAAGTTTTCCCGGTTGCCGAGGGCGAAGCGGTTATCGCTGACGACGAGCTTATCTTTAGGCGAACGGCTTCTTTTGAGGCTGATGCCGCTGCGGAAGAAATCCAGGGTCTTCCAGGCGTACCCGAAATAGGACATATTGTAATAGGCGAGGCCAAGCTGATAGAAATATTTCGGCCCCTCGATGCGGTCGGTCTTGGCACGGTATTCGAGGTCCAGGATTTTTTCGATGAGTTCGCCGCGGGTGTAGCCTGCAGAGGTATCGCGTACGGGGCAGTTGATACATTCCCGGAAACGTTCTACGAAGGGGTTGAAGCGGCCGTAGTCGTCCCAGGCAAGGCGGTCCATCTGTTTATAGGTAGCGAGGGCGCTGTCGAGTTGTCCGATTGCAAACTGGTGGGTAGCTTTCAGGTTGATGAGGTCGTTGGCGAGGTTCAGGTTATCGGTTTTGCGCAGCAGCTCCCGTTCGAAACGGTTGGGTTCGCCGGATTCGGCGAGCTGGATGAGGTCTTCGATGAGGGGGGCCTGGGGGTTGAGATAGAGGTCGCTCAGCGGGGCCTTCACGAGGAAGGCTTTGCCGGGCCTGTTGAATTTTTGGTATAGCCAGCTGATTCTGTCGTTGAGAAAATTGGTGAAGCTTCGATATTTTTGGTAGAGGGGGTTTTTAAGCCGGATATCGGCGGCGATTTCTTCCACGGCATAGGTAGGGGCTTCAAAGCTGAGGATCGTTGCGACGGTTTCGAGGGCTTCCGCTTGTTCCAGGAGGACGTCGTCCCCGCAGAGATCTTTGGAATGAGAAAAATTGATTTTGGCGGAATATGCATCTCCGGCGATGAGTTGCAGATAACCGAGGCCGACGACCCAGAAGCAGGGGTTGGCATTCCGGTTTTCCCCGGCTACTTTACGGGTAAATGCCTGCATCGCGATCAGTTGTTCGCGGATATTTTTTTCGGGGATTTTGTGATAGCGCTGGTTTTCGTTTTTGCGGGGGTTGAATTCAAGCCCGAGCAATTGTTTTTCAAATTTTTTGATCTCGCGTGCGAGCAAGACTTCCAGGTAGGGGCTTTGGGGGTCGAGGCGATAGATTTCTTCCATGTCCTGGAGGGGCTTGCTGTCGGGCGCATAAGCGCGCAGGGCATAGAGGGTGGCGCGCTCGCGATCGTCCTGGCAAAGGAGCAGGCATTTCTCCCACTCCTCGTCGGTTTTGATGCGGAAACTGCGGTAAGCGGACTCGCGCTTGCCGGGGCAGTTGAGAAAAACGCGTGCATAGAGATAGGCGGCTTCCACGTTTCTGCCGATTTTGTTCAAAGCCCCCGCTTTATGGCCGAGGATCCAGAATTCGATGGCACTGGGGTCATGGTCAATTTTGGGCATGAGCGAATCGTATAGCTCGATGGTGCGGTGGTATTGCCCGGAGTAGTGCGCCATTCGGATAATCTGAAAGGCGTAGCGCAGGCGGATGTAATCCGATCGCGTATCGTTAAAGGCCTCAATACCTGCATCAATGAGGTCGTCCATTGTTTGTTTGTCGCCGGTGTCGTTCTTACTGTCCCAGGGGTTATTTTCGAGCGTGGCATAGGGCTCACATTTTTTTGCGAAAATGAGGTAGTCCACGGTTTCGATACATTTATGGCGTACGAGGTACTTGGCAAAGGAATTCTGTTGGCCAAAGGCGGTGCTTTTGTAAACAATGGCCGTGCGTATATTTGGTAAAGCCATGCTGTCATATCCATAAATGACTTCCCGCACGTCTTCTTCCTTTGGGATATCGCAATAACGGGCACGCCATTCCCGGACGTTTTCATCGGCCTGCACCTTTTCCTGCTTGCCAAACCGTTGATATATTTCCTCAAAACCGAGGATTTGTGGTACCCCTGGCAGGCTGGGACTGGCCATAAAGGGGTGCATAAAGGAATACCCGTAATAGCGGTTGACGGCAGGCAGGCATTGGCCCCTGCCCTGGCCTTTGCCATTTGTGGCAATCAGCAGCAGGAGGGCAACAGTGCCGACTATCCTGGCAATGGCAAGGGGTGGTGTAAAAAGTCTTTTGCCGCCTACGGGGGCAGGATATTCTCTTGAGAGACACGTTATTTTCACGATTTTGCGAAGCGAAATCGTGAAAATAACGTGTCTCTCAAAATATAATTTGGCGCAAAGCGCCAAAAAAAGACTTTTGACACAGCCCCAATCAGCGGGGAAAAACATTGAATACCTCTTCTGTGGATGCATACGGCATTCTTTTTGGCAACGAGGGTTCGATATGATACAAGGCGATAACCTTTGCGGGAGACTTACGCAGTGCAGGCCGCAGCAGGCGTGCAGCGCCCGCACAGGTTTTTGCATCCCCGCGCTCCAGTCGGATGCGGTCGCCCTGGTAAAGATAATGCCCATCAAGATACGTGTTTTTTTTGACGATGAAACGATTGGCGCCGATTTCTCCAAACCTTTGGGGGTCGCGCAGCGCCGCTGCTTCGAGCCCATGGATCAGGCGCACCAGCCTGCCGTCGCGGAAGATAATGCCCCAGCGGAACGCCGGCAGGGCGATGCCCATAGGCAGGGGGTAGGGCTTCACGTTGTCGAGATAGGGCCTGAGGGCCTCCTTGTCGAGGATGCTGTTGGTTTCTTCCCAGCGCCCGAGGTCGCCGGTATTGTAGCACATGAGGATGGCGAGATCGGCAGGCGGGACACCGGTGCGCTTTGCATACTTCCACTGGTGCAGGCGCAGGGTGACGCTGAGGCGCCACCCCAGGGGCCTGGTCCGCGACCTGATCTCGTCCAAAAGGGCAAAATAACGGTCGCGGGTACCTGCTGTCCAGTCACAGTCCACGTGCAATTCGCGTATCCCGTATTCGCCGAGGGCTTGTCCGATCCCGGAAACCTTATTGACGATTTTTTCTGCCAGCAGGCGGGCGCCATCCGGGCCGGTTTCCTGCATGGTGCGGTTGGTGATAAAAACGGCAGGGACGATGCGCAGGCCGGGAGGTACCGATGCGATTTGCACCTCCGCCAGCGGTACGGGACTCCCCGCTTCCAGGTCCACATCAAAAAAACGGACGTACAGGGTCTTTACGCGGAGCTTTTGGAGGTATTCCAGCTCCTGCGCCTGGAGGTCGAGGCGGGTTTCCCAGTGGTAAAATGCCCGCTCCGGCGCGGTTTCCGGCTTCTGGCAGCCTGCCAGCATCAAGAGGAATAGATATGGTGTCAGCTTCATACCGTTATGGGAAAAGGTTTTTCGCAGCAGGCCTGTCAGAGAATCCCTTCCCGCACGATATCGTGCAGGTGTACTACGCCGAGGTAGCAGCCTGCTGCATCGGCCACGAGCAATTGGGTGATACTGTATCTGCGCATCAAATTGAGGGCATTGACTGCGAGGGTTTCGGGGGCGGTTGTTTTGGGATGGGGGCTCATGATGTCTTCTGCCCTGAGGCGGTTGATGTCGCTGCCTTTTTCGAGCATTCGGCGCAGGTCGCCATCGGTCACGACGCCCAGGATGCGTCCGTCTTCGGTAACTACCGCCGTAGCGCCGAGGCGTTTGGTCGTCATCTCGAGGATGGTGGCTTGCAGGGAATCGGAGGGGGCGACCATGGGTTTTTCGTTGAGGGGGTAGAGATCCTGTACCCTTAGATACAGTTGTTTGCCGAGGGCACCGCCGGGATGGGATTGCGCAAAATCCATCGGGCTGAAGCCCCTTAGCGCCAGCAGTGCGCTGGCGAGGGCATCGCCGAGGGCCATCTGTGCAGCGGTGGACGCAGTGGGTGCGAGGTTGTTGGGCTCGGCTTCCTGGTCAACGGGGGTAAACAGGATGAAATCCGCGTTTTTGGCGAGGAACGTGTCGCGGCGGCTTACCATCGCGATGAGCAGGTTGCCCCGGTACCTGAGCAGCGGGACCAGGACGCGGATTTCCGGTGTTTCTCCGCTCTTGGAAAGGCAGAGGACGATGTCTTCCTGCCGGACCATCCCGAGGTCGCCATGGATAGCATCGGCAGCATGGAGGAAGCTTGCGGGGGTACCGGTAGAATTCAGGGTAGCGACGATTTTCTGGGCGACCAGGGCACTTTTCCCGATACCTGTAACGATTACCCTTCCGCTGCTGTGGAAAATCTGTTCGGTCACGGCCACAAAGCTATCGTCCAGGCTGTTTTGAAGGCGCAGCAGCGTCTCCGCTTCAATTTCCAGCGTCCTGCGCGCTGTTTTCAGGATAAGTTTTTGGTTATCGGGCATTTTTTTGCTATTTTGGGCAACTTTTTTGTAAGGGTTGGATTTAATTGGTTCGCAATGCAAAATTTCCTTTACGGTTTGTTGCGATATTAAATCAATTTAGACCGAAAAAGCGAATTAAACGTCTTTTTCAAAAATTTATTGGTATTTTACCTCACAGAACGCTTTCTTGGAATGCCCGTTCGGGGAGCTCAAGCTGCAAAAACCCTGGACGGCCCGGGAAGGTTCTTTGCGACGTCAAAAATTGGCTTGCGCCAAACAGCATCGTCGCCGGGCAAAGCTAAGGCAAATACCTGGTTCAAAAGACTTGTTGCGATAGGTAATCATTGTGGGAAAAATGAGCTATTTTTTGACCAAACGAAGCCTTTTTGAGGGAGCGTAGCCCAGCTACGTGACCGAAAAAAGGTGCAGTGTGGGCGAAAAAGAGCCATTTTTACCCAATGAGAATCCCATCGCAACAAGTCTAAAGCACTTCGCGCTATGTTGGTGAAACAAGAATCTTTGCAGGAAGCGCTGCACCGACACTTCGGGTTCGATTCTTTCAAAGGGAATCAAGAGGCGATTATCCACAGCATCCTGAGTGGACTGGATACCTTCGTCATCATGCCTACAGGCGGGGGCAAGTCGCTGTGTTATCAACTGCCCGCCCTGATGCTGGAGGGAACGGCACTCGTCATTTCCCCACTGATCGCACTGATGAAAAATCAGGTGGACTCGATCCGCGGCTATAGCCAAAACGACGAGGTAGCCCATTTCCTGAATTCCTCGCTGACCAAGGCCCAAATGAAACTGGTCAAGCAGGATATTTCGGAAAAACATACCAAGCTGCTCTATGTAGCCCCGGAAACCCTCACCAAAGAAGAAAATATCGAATTTTTCCGGCAGGTCAATATCTCCTTCGTAGCAGTGGACGAAGCGCATTGCATCTCGGAATGGGGCCACGACTTCCGCCCGGAATACCGTCGGATCCGTTCAATGCTGGACGCCATCAACCCCAATACCCCATTGATCGCCCTGACGGCAACGGCAACGCCCAAAGTACAGGCCGATATCATCAAAAACCTGGGCCTGCGCAACGAACAAACCTACTTCTCTTCCTTCAACCGCGATAACCTCTACTACGAAGTCCGCCCCAAGGGAAAGCCCGAACAGACGCTCAAGCAAATCGTTCAGATCATCAGGGCCACACCGAGACAGTCGGGCATTATCTACGTTCAAAGCCGCAAATCAGCCGAAGATATCGCAAAAGTACTGCAGGTCAACGATATCAAGGCAGCACCCTACCATGCCGGACTGGATGCCCGGACCCGCTCAAAAACCCAGGACGACTTCCTGATGGAGGAAGTGGATGTCATCGTGGCAACGATCGCTTTCGGAATGGGCATTGACAAGCCGGACGTGCGCTTCGTCATCCATTACGACATGCCCAAGAGCATAGAAAATTATTACCAGGAAACCGGCCGCGCGGGCCGGGACGGCCTCGAAGGCAAGTGTATCGCCTTCTATTCCTACAAGGATATCCTCAAACTGGAAAAATTCCTGCGCGATAAGCCCGTTGCAGAACGCGAAATGAGCGCCCAGTTGATGCAGGAAGTAATGGCGTACGCAGAAACGACCGCCTGCCGCCGCAAGTTCCTCCTCCACTACTTCGGCGAAGTCTATGACGACGCGCAGTGTATGGACAAATGCGATAATTGCCGGCACCCCAAAGAAAAAATCGAAGCTACCAAAGAGATACAACAGGCCGTAATGGCCGTTGGCGACCTCGACGAAAATTATACGATCAAAACGCTCATTGATTATATCCTGGGAAACCAGACCAAAGAAATTCTCGATTTTGGCTTCTCCAAGAAAAAACGATTCGGTATCGGCAAGGACAAAGATGAAAATTTCTGGAGTTCCGTCTTCCGCCATGCCCTCCTCAATGACTTGCTGCTCAAGGATATCGAGACTTACGGCATCCTTAAACTAACGCCCGAAGGCCGGGCATTCGCCCTCGAGCCCTTCCCTATCCAAATCCCCCTCAACCACGATTATGATAAGCTCCTTCCCGATTCAGGGGAGGAATCCGGCCGTACCGCAGTACTGGACGAAACCCTCATGGCGCTCCTCCGGGATTTGCGCAGGCAGGAATCCAAACGTCTCGGCGTCCCGCCCTACGTCATCTTTCAGGACCCCTCCCTGGAAGATATGGCTATCCAGTACCCGGTCTCGATGGACGATATGACCAAGATCACAGGGGTGAGCAGGGGAAAAGCGCTGCGCTATGCCAAGCCTTTCATCGAACTGATCTGCAAGTATGTCGCAGAAAACGAAATCGAACGCCCTACCGATTTCGTGGTCAAACAAATGGCGAATAAATCCAAGGTCAAGATCAATATTATCCAGGCGATTGACCGGAAGATGCCGCTCGAGGATATCGCCAATACCAACCAAATCTCCATGGACGAGCTCCTCGATGAGCTATATGCGATCGTCCTGTCGGGAACACGCGTCAATATTGACTATTACCTGGATGAAAATATTGATGAATATGCCCGCGAAGAAATCTATGACTACTTCATGTCCTCCCAGGAAGACGATGCAGGGAAAGCTTTCAAAGCCCTCAAAGAGGAGGATATCCGAATGGAGGAAATCCTGCTGGTCAGGATCAAATTTTTATCCGAACAGGCCAACTAAATAATCCCCGAAATGCAGATCATTATTATCAACGGCCCTAACCTCAACCTGCTCGGCGTACGGGAGCCCGAAAAATACGGCGATACCGCCTTCGACCACTTCTTCGCGACTTTGAAGGACAAATATCCGGCTATCGCACTGACCTGCTTCCAGAGCAACCACGAAGGGGCGCTGATTGATAAAATCCACGAGGTGGGGTTCAGTTTCGATGGTATTGTCCTGAACGCGGGAGCCTATACCCATACGTCAATCGCTATCGCAGACGCGGTTGCCGCCGTCCGTACACCGGTCGTAGAGGTACACATCTCCAATGTCTTCGCCCGTGAAACATTCCGCCACCACTCCTTCCCTGCTCCGAAATGTGCCGGTACGATTGCCGGCCTCGGGCTCAAAGGGTATGAGCTGGCAATCCAGTATTTTATACCCTGAATTTGGGTTTGCGTTCAACTGCCCTCCCTTGCTTTCAGGAATTTGTGGATACAGTTAGGGCAAATCCGAACTAAAATTTCAATATTTGCCAAAGATTGCGTTGCGCTTCAAAATAATTGCGGCATGGTCAAATACCTTTTACCCGGGATACTCTTTTTTATCGCCCTCAACGGGCTGTCTGCTCAGACCTCCCTTACCGGAAAGGTGACGGACGAAGACGCCGGAGGGCCTATAGAATTCGCCACCGTCGCCCTTTTCAAGAACGGTGTCCTGGTAACGGGTACCGAAACGGACAACCAGGGCAACTTCAACTTCCCGGATATAGATCCCGGTACTTATGATGTGGAAGCCTCCTTTGCAGGCTATCAGGCCAAACGGATCGCCGGGGTGAAAGTCCTTGCCGGTCGCGTCAACCGGGCCGATATCCAGATCGGGACCGGGGGAGGGATTATCATGAACGAGGTTCAGGTAGTGGAGTACCGCGTCCCCCTGATCGAACAGGACAACACAACTTCCGGGCAGGTCCTCACGAGTGAGGGTATCCGCAACCTGCCGACCCGGAATATCAACGCCCTTGCTGCTACGGCTGCCGGGCTCGCCTCCGCTGAAGAAGGCGGCGCAATTACCATAAGGGGCTCGCGGGCGACGTCCACAGACTACTATATTGATGGTGTCCGTATCCAGGGCAACCTGATCCCGGAATCCGAGATTGACCAGCTCCAGGTGATCACGGGCGGGGTAGAGGCCCAGTACGGGGACGTCACGGGCGGGATTATCTCGATTACGACCAAGGGGCCTTCCGACCGCTTCTCCGGGGGCGCGGAGCTCGAGTCTTCCTCATACGTCAGCCCTTACGGCAACAGCCTGGCGGGTATCAACCTCTCCGGGCCTATCCTGCGCAACAGCAAGGGGCGCTCTATCCTCGGCTACCGCCTGTCCGGGCGCTACACGTACCGCGTGGATGATGACCCCGCAGCAACACCGCTCTACCGCATCAAACAGGAAAAACTGGAAGAGCTGGAGGCCAACCCCATCCTCTCACGGGCAGGCTCCTTCTTCGTTGCCGCCGATTTTCTCGAGGACGGGGATGTGGATGCGGTCAGGACCAATCCCTTCGACCAAAGCAAAAGGCTGGACGCTACGGCTAAAATTGACGCGCGCTTCAGCGAAGCGATTGATATTTCTTTCACAGGTTCCTATACGGATTTCGAAAACCGCTTCTCTCCAGGGGCCTCCTGGCGGGCGCTCAACAGCCACAATAACCCCTACAACGTAGGCGGTACCAGCAGGGGGATTTTCCGGTTCCGGCACCGCATCGGAGGGGCACGGAACGGGACAAGCGCCGGGCTGATCCAGAATGCCTCCTATACGCTGCAGTTCGGCGCCGAATCTTCAGGGAGCGAATCCTATGACCACCGCCACCAACTCAACTATTTTGACTATGGTTATGTGGGGAAATTCGATATCGAATGGGTACCTACCTTCTCCCTGCAATTTGACCCGGTCCGCCAAACCAACATCCTGCGCCATACCGATTACCGCCAGGTACTGCGCCAATACGAGCCGGGGGAAAAGAACCCCGTTCTGGCCAATTACAACAATGCCCTCGGGATCAGAGCAGGCGATGTGCTCAACGGCCAGGTGGGGGCTTATATCCTGAGCGACTTCTTCGATGACCGCAGCCTGCTTTCCAGGGGCGGGTTTATTGCCCCCAATGGGTTTATATCCAATGTTTTCGATAATTCCTGGGGATTTCATACCAATGTGGGCTGGGTCTTCAACCAGGCCTCCAGAGGCCGCGGCGATGTTTATACGTTCAATGCCCGCGCCAACTTCGACATCGTCCCCGGAAATTCAGACCGTGGCCGCCACAATATTCAAGTGGGCTTTATCTACGAACAGCGGATTGACCGCAGCCACGTCCTCGCTCCGCGCAACCTCTGGGAGATCGCCCGTCAGCAGGCCAACAACCACATCCAGGGGATTGCGCCGGGCGCCGATACCGTTGGCTATGTAGATATCCCCAATGCGGGCAGGGTGCCCCTGCTCCGTGTCGCGATCGCCGAGAACCAGGATAACCGCTTCTACCGGGCTATCCGCCAGAAACTGAACGTGCCGCTCAACCAATTCGTCAATGTGGACGGTATGGACCCCGACGACCTGAGCTTGGATATGTTCTCCGCCAAAGAACTCAACGACCAGGGGATTATCAGCTATTTTGGCTACGACTACCTGGGCAACCCCTTCAACGGCACGTATGAAGAATTTTTCACGGCTACCGATGCCGATGGGGTGAGGACTTTCCCGGTTGCGCCCAACCGCCCTGTTTACAGTGCAGCCTACATCCAGGATAAATTTACCTTCCGCGATATCATCTTCCGCCTCGGCCTCCGGGTGGACCGCTACGATGCCAATACCCGCGTGCTGCGCGACCCCTATGCCCTCTACGAAATCATGGGCGCAGAAGAATACCACGACCGCTTCGGCGGCGAAAAGCCCGGCAGCATCGGCAGCGACTATAAGGTGTATCTCAACGACAGCGGCAATGCCGTTCAGGCTTACCGCGAGGGCGATCAATGGTACCGCCCGAACGGCAACCCCGTCAACAGCCCTACCGATATTTTTACCGGTGGACTGGTGTTCCCAAGGTACCGCGACGACCGGGCGCAGGCCAATTCCAACTTCATCAAGGCCCGGGATTACGACCCCAGCATCTCCTTCCGCGATTATGCGCCGCAATTCAATTTCATGCCGCGTCTCGCCTTTTCTTTCCCCATTTCCGGCGAAGCCAACTTCTTCGCCAACTACGACATCCTCGTACAGCGGCCTTCTACCAACACCATCGCTACTGCAGCCGACTATTTCTATTTCACCGATAACCCTTTCGCCATCAAAAATAACCCGGACCTCCGCCCGGAGCGCACCATTAACTACGAAGTGGGCTTTCAGCAGAAGCTCTCGCAGACCTCCAAGCTCAAATTATCGGCCTATTACCGCGAAATGCGGGATATGATACAAGTCCGCACGTATTTCCCCGTGCCGGTCATCAGCCAGTACACGACTTATGGGAACCTCGACTTTGGTACGGTAAAGGGTTTTTCTTTCGAGTATGAGCTGCGCCGTACGGGCAATCTCTCCCTGCTCGCCAATTACACCCTGCAATTTGCCGATGGTACCGGCTCCGATGCCAATTCCCAGCGCGGCCTGACGAGCAGGGGCAACCTGCGCACCCTGTTCCCGCTTAATTTCGATGAGCGCCACCGCATCAACCTCAACCTCGACTATCGCTTCGAGTCGGGCAGGGCTTATCTCGGCCCCGAAGTGATGGGCGCACAGATCCTGGCAAACACAGGCTTCAACCTCCAGATGGTAGCGGTTTCGGGCCGCCCCTACACTGCCCAGCAAACGCCACTGGAACTCGGCGGCGCCCAGGTGCTCGGCTCCCTGAACGGCGCCCGGAAACCCTGGACGTTTACCCTCAACCTGCGCGTGGACAGGACGGTCAATATCGCCAAGGGCCTGCCGGTCAACTTCTACTGCCGGGTATCCAACCTGCTCGACCGCCAGAATGTGCTCAACGTCTATTCGGTTACCGGCTCGGCTTATGACGATGGCTTCCTGGCTTCCACAAACGGACAGGACAAAATCACGACCATCCAGAATTCCGCACGGGTCGTTGACGCCTACCTCGCCTCGTATCAGTGGCGCCTCCTGAACCCCGCGTTCTTTGCCACCCCACGCCATATTTTCATTGGTTCTATTGTGAATTTTTGAAAAACAGTTGCTATGCGACGAATGCAATTATATACTTTTTTTGTCTTCCTGATCTCCCTGGCCCCGGGAGCAGCAATGGGTTATATCAGTCCGGAATGGGTGCGCACCCCACGGCCGGCAGGGGTACAGCCACGCTTCCGGGAAAATTGCGACAACGCCATCGCGCGGGTGGACCAGGCAATTAATAACGTCAGGGCCCGCCTGACGACCGGGGGGGACGTATGGTGGGACGGCAACGACGGCCGCTATGTCGTGCCAAAAGTGCCTCCGGGTGTGCCGGAAGTCTCCGCTATTTTTGCAGGCGCCGTTTGGCTCGGTGGCGTTGACCCCGCCGGCAACCTCAAAGTGGCCGCACAAACGTACGGCAGAAGCCAGGGTAACTTTGATTACTACCCCGGCCCGCTAAGCCCCGAGACGGGCCGTACTACACAACAGACCTGCGCCCGCTGGGACCGCCTCTTCGTCGTCAAAGGGGAAAATGTCCAGCTCCACCTGCGCAACTGGCGTAAGGCACAGCAGGACGGGGTCGCCTATAACGCAAAGGATATCCCGCGGGATATCAAGGGCTGGCCCGCCCGTGGCAACCAGTTTTTCTTCGAAGTGCACCGCTTTGAACTGCCCAACACCTCCCAGGGCCTGGCCGGGTTCTGGGATCAGGACGGCGACGGCCTCTATAACCCCGAACGTGGGGATTTTCCAGTCATCGAAATCCGCGGCTGTACCCAAAAGCCACAGTTTCCCGATGAAATGATCTTCTGGATCTATAACGACGCCGGCGGTATCCACGCCGAATCCCGCGCCGACCCCATCCAGATGGAAGTGCAGGTACAGGCTTTTTCCTATGCGACCAACGACGAAATCAACGATATGACCTTCCAGCGCTATAAACTGATCAACAGGGCGGTGGAAAGTATCAACGATACATATTTCGCAATGTGGGTAGATCCCGACCTCGGCTGCTATACCGATGATTATGTAGGCTGCGATACGACCCGCAGCCTCGCTTATGTCTATAATGAGGATGCCCTCGATGGCCAGACCGGCTGCGCCTGCCCCGGAGGGGTCAATACTTACTGCGCGGATATCCCCATCTTGGGCATAGATTACTTCCGTGGGCCCCTCGACGAAAATGGCGAAGAAATTGGCATGTCCACTTTCACCTACTACAACAACGCAGGCGTCGGCGGCCCTCCGCCAGGGACGACCGACCCCTCCACAGCACAGGAATACTACAATTATCTGTCCGGCTTCTGGCGCGATGGCACCCCCTTCACCTTCGGTGGGGATGCCTATCAGGAGAACTCCTTCCCCATCCGGTATGCATTCACCGAAGCGCCCAATAACCCGAGGGGATGGTCAATGTGTACCCAGCGCCTGCCTTTTGGCGACCGCCGGACGATCCAGGCTTCCGGCCCCTTCCGCCTGGATCCGGGTGCGGTAAACGAACTGATCGTAGGGGTGGTATGGGTCGGCGACCAGGTTTATCCCTGTCCGGATATTTCCAAGCTCCTGGAAGCGGATGATATCGCCCAATCGCTCTTCGACAACTGCTTCGAACTGACCGATGGCCCCGATGCGCCAGATGTGGACTTCATCGAGCTGGACCGCGAAATCATTGCTGTTTTTACCAACGATACCATCACTTCCAATAATGCCTACGAAGCATACGCCGAGCGCGGCCTCCAGGTACCCGCAGGCGAACAGGACAGCCTCTACCTCTTCGAAGGGTATAAGTTGTACCAACTGGAGAGCCCTACCGTCTCTACCGCCGATCTCGAAAACCCCGATAAGGCCCGCCTGATCTACCAGGTAGATATCCGGAACGGGGTCGGTAAGATATTTAACTGGCGCGGGGTCGAGAATCCTACCGGGCAGGAATATTATGTGCCCGAGCTCAAGGTAGAAGGCCAGGATCAGGGCATCCGACATACTTTCCGGATTACCGAAGACCAATTCGCCGAGGGCAACCGAAAACTCATCAACCACAAAAAATACTACTTCCTGGCAGTCGCCTACGCCTATAATAACTACCGGCCTTTCGACCCCAAGCAGGTGCTCGGCCAGCGCAGGCCTTACCTGGAGGGCCGGCGGAATATCGGCGACGGGGTCAACCCCTATTATACCGTCATCCCCAGGCCAATCACCGACCGCAAGCTCAATGCGGCTTTTGGAGAGGGCGTGGAAATCACCCGGATCGAGGGCATCGGTACAGGTAGTAATTTCCTGGATATGCAGCCCGCCGTGCGCCTCGCGATCCTCGATGGCTCTTTCAAAGGTGAAGTATCCTATCGCCCGGGGAGAGGGCCACTGGAAGTAAAAATCTTTAACCCGCTCGATGTACGCGACGGTGTCTTTGAGCTCCGGGTCGTGGACCGGAACACCTCCAACAACACCCTCAACGACCCGCCCGTGCGCTGGGAGCTGCGCAACCTGAGCGATTTCCGCGAGCCTATTATTTATTCGGAAAAATCCCTGGAGAAGCTCAACGAGCAAATTATCAAGCGATATGGCTTCTCCATCGCAATTGGACAGGCCGGCGATGCCGGCGACCGTTCCGATGCGACAAACGGTGTCATCGGGTATGAAGAAGAATACCTCCAGGAAGGGGTACAGCCCTGGTTGTTTGGGGTACGCGACGGCCTGGCACCTTCCCTCTCCGATTTTGATCAGCAGGTCTTCAATTTCCTGGCGACGGGCGACGGGCAGCCCGATGCCGTACTCGACCCTACGCAGGCGTTCAGCAATGTCGGACCCGGCTATTTCGTGCCTTACCGCCTTGCCAACTACCGCAACTTCGACGGGCGCTTCCCCGGCTATATCACTCCTGCCTGGACGGACCTCAGCGGCAATGGGATCGCTATCTCCCAAATGCGCCTGCAAGACCTCAACAATGTGGATATCGTACTTACCTCAAATAAGGCGCACTGGAGCCGCTGCATTGTCCTGGAAGGGGCCAATCGCTTCCATGCCGCCGAGCGCCTCGCCACCCAGGGCGGGCGCAGGCACTTCGACCTCCGGGCAGCCCCCAACGTCAGCAGGGAGGATGCCAATAACGACGGGCTGCCGGATACCGATACGCAAAACGCCGGTACAGGCTTTGGATGGTTCCCGGGATATGCCATTGATGTAGAGACGGGCCAGCGGCTCAATATTTTCTTTGCCGAAAATTCCGTGTACGCCGGCTTCAACGATCCACGCCTCAATAACGGCAGGGATATGATGTTCAACCCTTCCGCTATCCTCTCCCTCGGCGCTTCACAGACCGGAGAGTTGCTGCCCTATATCGCCGGGGGGCAACATTTCGTCTATGTGACCAAACAAGCATACGACGGTTGCCAGAACCTGGAATCTACCTTCCGCGGGCCCTCGCTCTCCAAGCTGCGCGGGGTGCGCGAAATCACCTGGGCCGGCTTGCTGATGCTGCGCCCCGGCGCCCAGCTCAAATCGTATCGCGACGGCCTCATCCCCAGCGATGTGGTAATCAAACTGAGGGTCAAAAACCTTTACGATGTGCGTACGTCCGCAGCAGGCAAAAATAACGGCTATCCGACGTATCGTTTTGTAGTGAAGGACAAACAGGCCGCCGCCCTGGACGAAGTGGGTATCAGCGAAGCGCTCCGGCAAATCAACGTGGTGCCCAACCCCTACTACGGCTTCTCCGATTATGAAGTGTCCCAGTTTACTACAACGATAAAAATTACCAACCTCCCGGCAAAATGCATCGTCACCATCTATTCGCTGGACGGCAAGTTTATCCGCCAGTACCGCCGCGATGAGACGGGTTCCGTCCCGCGGGGCAACAACCGGGCGGTGGAACGGCAGCAAATCACGCCGGCGCTGGAATGGGACCTCAAAAATGCCAAGGGAATCCCCATCGGCAGCGGGGTTTATCTGATCCATGTGGATGCCGGGGAGCTGGGCCAGCGAACAATCAAATGGTTTGGGGTGAACCGCAAGTTTGACCCCTCGGGGCTCTGATGCGACAGCCTCGGAGAGGATGTTTTGTGATACCGGGCAGCACCAGCGTACTTCCCTGCGATGCCGGCCCCGTTGCCACGCGACCAACAGATATTAACAAGCAATCATTATGAAAATAAAAAAGCTTACATCCCTTTTGGCTTTGTCCCTTGCTGTCGCAAGTAACCTGAGCGCGGGCAACCCTGACCGACAGGGGGAGGCCGGGGCGTACGAACTGCTGCTCAACCCCTGGGCGAGGAGTGCAGGCCTGCATACCATGTCCACGGCTATGGTACGGGGCGTCGAAGCCATGCAGATCAACCCGGCGGGGCTGGGCAGGATCAACAGCCTCGAGCTGGCTTTCGGGCACTGTATCTATCTCCAGGGCACGGATATCCGGCTCAATGCCGCAGGCCTCAGCCGGCGGGTGGGTGCGAACGGGGCATTTGGACTGCACCTCACGGCGGTTGACTTCGGGGATATACAGGTCACGACCAACGACCAGCCCGAGGGCACCGGGGCAACTTTTTCCCCAAACTTCTTCAACCTCGCGCTCGGGTATTCGCATATTTTTGAAAACAAGGTGTCCGTCGGGGTGCTGGTACGCGCCATTTCGGAGACCCTTGCCAATATCTCGGCATTCGGGTTTGCGATAGATGCCGGCGTCCAGTACGTCACCGGGCCAAAGGATAACTTTAAATTTGGCATCAGCCTGCGCAATGTGGGCTCGCCGATGACCTTCCGCGGCGAAGCGCTTTCCGTACAGCGCCCAAGCCCTAATGGAGGGGCTTACGAACTAACCCTCGACCAGCGCGGTTCAAAATTCGAGCTTCCTTCCCAGCTCAATATCGGCTTGTCCCAGGATTTCTATTTCGGCGATGCGCACCGCCTGACGGCCGTCAGCAATTTTACCTCCAACGCTTTCTCCCGCGATCAGATCGGCGGCGGCCTGGAGTATGCCCTCAAGGAATCCTTTATGCTCCGCGCCGGATACAACTTCGAAATGGGGGTCGGCAACGCCGTCGAAGCACCTATTTTTACCGGCCCAAGCGCGGGCGCAACGCTCGAAATGCCGGTGAGCAAGGAAAAAAAGGACTCCCGACTCGCCATAGATTACGCCTACCGCACGACCAGGGTCTGGAACGGTACCCACAACGTTTCCCTGCGAATTAGCCTCTAAATACTTGATTGGTAATAAAAAAAATACGATATTTGTACTTTAATGATAATGAGGGCGCCGTTATAGGTGCCCTCATTATTTTTTTTGCGACGCGGGGCGCCAGAAAAAAGGCAGCGTTTCCCATACGATGCGGCTGCCTGCACCTCGTCCCTGTCTGTCTTATGGGGACAAAATCTTTTGATTCCCCGTCCCGCAATTAAAACCAAATGCTAAAAAATTAACGTATGGCAGCGATCCACTACATGACCCGCGAAGGATTCGAGCGGCTGAAAGCTGAGCTGGACGAAATGAAATCAAAAGGCCGCGCAGAGGCCGCACGCGCAATTGCAGAGGCCAGGGAAAAAGGGGACCTTTCCGAAAATGCCGAGTATGATGCCGCAAAAGAAGCGCAAGGTATGCTGGAATTGCGCATCAACGACCTGGAAAAACAACTCTCCACGGCCAGGATACTGGATGCATCGGAGGTGGATACTTCCCAGGTAACCGTACTCAGCAAAGTCTCGATTACCAACCTTAAGAATAAGGCGAAAATAACCTATCAGCTGGTTTCTGAGTCAGAGGCCGATCTGAAGGCAAAGAAGATCTCCGTCAACTCTCCGATGGGGCAGGGCCTGCTCGGGAAAAAAATCGGCGAAATTGCTACGGTAAACACCCCCAATGGGGTAATGCAATTCCAAATTGACGATATCTCTATCTAAGGGCCTCCCGTATTCAATCATGCACCGGTTATAGTCTTCAGCAGAAAATCCCGGATACGTCCTAAAGTATTCAGATATGCCTTCAATTTTCAGCAGAATCGTGAGCGGGGAAATCCCCGCATATAAGGTTGCGGAAAACGATGAATTCCTCGCTTTTCTGGATGTGCGCCCACAGGCAAATGGCCATACCCTGGTCATTCCCAAAGCCGAGGTGGATTATATCTTCGATCTCCCGCCCGCCCAGTTGTCGCGGATTATGGTCTTTGCACAGGCGGTAGCCGGTGCCCTAAAGGCTACCGTGCCCTGCCTGCGCATCGGGGTGGCCGTGATCGGGCTGGAGGTCCCGCACGCACATATCCATCTGATCCCCCTGAACGAAATGCGCGATATCAGCTTCGAGAAGCAACACCTGGCATACTCCCCCGCTGAAATGGAAGCGCTGGCAGCAGCGATCCGCAGTAATTTCACGGCAGGGCAGTGATTCCGTGCAGGTAGCCTACTTCAACCGATCTGGATTTTCGCGGAGGAAAGCATCCCAGCCCTTCTTTGAAGCAATGCCTTTGAGTGGACTGGAGGATTGAAAGTAATGGCATACAGCCGCAGCGAGCGCGTCGGTGGCATCGAGGTACCGCTCTTCGAGCGGGTTCCCGAGGAGACGCTCCAGCATGGCAGCTACCTGAGATTTCTGTGCATTGCCATTGCCGGTAACCGCCTGCTTAATGGTTTTGGGGGAATATTCGGCGATCTCGAGGCCTTTTGTGATGGCCGCAGCGATAGCAACGCCCTGGGCACGTCCCAGTTTCAGCATGGATTGAGGATTCTTGCCGTAAAAAGGGGCTTCAATGGCCATGGCAACGGGGCGGTGAAAATCAATGAGCCCCTGCAGGCGCTCGAAAATACGCTGCAAGCGCTGGGGATGGCTCTCAAACCGGTGTAATTGCAGTACGCCGAGCTCCAGGCTGGACAATTTCCCATTGTGTGCTTCCAGCAATGCAAAGCCCATAATGGTCGTGCCCGGATCTACGCCGAGAATGCGTTGTACCTGCTGTTTTTTTTCCACGATAGGTGCGTTTTATGCCAGATGTTGCGTAAGGTGGATTTTGGGTTGTGTAAAAAGTCCTTTCATGGCGCTTCGCGCCAAATTAAATTTGGATGGAGACATCTTTTTCCTGATTTTGCAAAGCAAAATCAGGAAAAAGATGTCTCCATCCAAAGAATATGAGGTTGTGTAAAAAGTCTTTTGCCGCCTGCGGCGGCAGAATTTTATATTGAAACCACGCTTGATTCATTGATTTTGCGAAGCAAAATCAATGAATCAAGCGTGGTTTCAAATTATTATTTGGCGCGAAGCGCCGTAAAAACCTTTTCAAACAACCCCAACCTTTTCACACAACCCCTGCTACCAGGCACCCTGATGAAAAAAAAACCTTCCCGCTTACTGCTGACAGCACTTCAGGGCCTGGGGATAATTATCCTCTCCGGGCTGGTGTTGTACGAGCTTTCCGCCCATCGCGGCGCCGCAGGCTTCTGGGACCAACTGCACGGTGGCCCCTTCCGTCCGTCGTGGGGCTGGCTCCTCGCAGCAACTGCGCTGATGCCGGCCAACTGGTACCTGGAGGTACGCAAGTGGCAGAACTTCTTTGCACCGGCAGCAGTGCCGGGCCTGCGCGAGGGGTTCAGGGCCGTAATGGGAGGGGTTACCCTTTCGTTTCTTACCCCCAACCGCAGCGGCGAATATGCGGCGCGGGTACTGATTTCCCCTCCGGGCAGCCGCTGGCCGGCAGTATATGCCGCACTGGGCTCCGCATACTGCCAACTGGCCGTTTTACTGGCTACCGGCCTTCCTGCACTTGCCCTTTTCTCCGTACACCTGCAAGGTAATGCACTTTCCGGAATTGCGCCTACGTTGTTTTCCGGCCTCCTCCTGCTTTTTAGCCTCATCGCCGTTGGATTATGCTTTCAGCCGCTCCTGCATTTTGCAGAATCCAGGGGATGGAACCGCTTTTTGGGCAAATGGTGGGCAAAAATAACCCCACTGGGCGGGTTTTCTCCTGCCCAAATGCTTCGCGGCCTCCTCCTCGCGATTGCGCGATACGGGATTTATGCCGCCCAGTACTATGCCATGCTCCGCTTTAGCGGGATTTATCTGCCCGCCGATGCAGCGTTCACCGGTATCGGCACCATCTACCTGATCCAGACCGGCCTGCCGCTCCCGCCTTTGCTGGGCTTCCTGGCCCGGGGAGAGATCGCGCTTCTGGTGTGGCAGACCTGGGGTGCCGACCCGCTGCAAATCCTGTCGGCTTCTTACGGCCTTTTTATAATAAACCTCGCCATCCCGGCGTTCTCATTTTTATGGTTAAACAGGTTTAAAAACCATAAATCCGACAAGCCCCTGTCGTAATCGCTTCACCCCTAATTTTCCAGTCATGTCCCGTATTTTGCTCGTCTTCGCCGCCTTTATCGCCCTGACCGCCTTCCACGGTAACGGATCCGAACCCCACACCGGTGGGGACGTACCTGTTGTGCGGGAAAATATCAGGGGCCAAAAGAAAACCGCCTCCAACGTTCCTGCTGCCCCCGAATATGCGGGCAGCAATATACCCCCAAAGGACATCCATGAAGGCCACGAACCGCCTTTTTTTGCCTCCCCGGCGACCTCCCCCAATTATTCCGGCATATCGCGGCAGGTCTTGCCGGCAGATCAGTGTTCGATCGCAAACAAGGCCTTCCTGGTGGGGGAAGAGCTGGTGTATAAAATTTATTACAACTGGAATTTCATCTGGATGTCGGCAGGCGAACTGACCTTCCGGGTGAGGGATGCCGGCAGCCGGTACCATATCACGGCAACGGGCAGCACCTATCCGTCATACGACTGGTTCTTTAAAGTGCGCGACAAGTACGAGGTGTATCTCGACAAAAGCACCCTGCTGCCGGTAGCCTCGTCGAGGGAAGTGGAAGAAGGGGGCTACCGCCTTTATGACAAGCTCACCTTCGACCAGGCAAGCCGAAAGGTAACCTCGGTGCGGGGGAAAACCCGGGAAGTAGCCGAAACGGCCGAGTACAATGTGGACCCCTGTATGCACGATATCCTCTCCATCGTATATTTTACGCGAAACCTCGAATTTGAGAAGTTGTCTCCCGGCACCCCCGTGCCCATCAGGATTTTTATTGATAAAAAGGTCTGGCCCCTGCGGATTCGCTACCTGGGCAAGTCGCCGGAAAAGCGCATCCACAAACTCGGCAAGTTCAATACCCTCCTGATGAGCCCAGATGTGATCAAAGGTTATGTTTTCAAAGAAGACGACAAGCTCAAAATCTACACCTCCGACGACAAAAACCGGCTGCCGCTCATGATCGAATCCCCCATTTCGGTCGGATCTGTCAAAGCAGTGCTGAAAAGTTATAATGGCATCCGGTACAACCTGAGCTCCTATATCCCCCGTTCTGAAAAACAAACGGATGCTGATTTGCCTGAATAAAATCTTACCGCCGAAGGCGGCAAGATTTTATTCAGGCAAGGATTTATCATTTAGCTTTGGCGATTGCCCGGGTGTTCTTTTGCCGCCTTCGGCGGCAGAATTTTATATTTAAACCGCGCTTGGTTCATTGATTTTGCGAAGCAAAATCAATGAACCAACCGCGGTTTAAAAGGATTATTTGTCGCGAAGCGCCAAAAAAGTGTTTTACCGCCTCCGGCGGCAGAATTTTCTCTTCAGAGGCACCTCATTTTCAAGATTTCGCGAAGCGAAATCTTGAAAATGAGGTGCCTCTAAAAAAAATAATCTTATGCGTTTCATCAAAACCTTATTGACGCCGGTGGCCGTTATCGGCCTTTTTATCCTTGGTTTTCTCGCTGCACGATACTGGTACCAGCAGCCGGAAAAAGTGAAGACGGAAGAAGATGCGGCGGTTTTGCTCGAAAAGATCCAGACCGTTTCCAAGCTGGTGACGGTGGAGGGGTATTTTACCGAGCTCTATAACTATAAAGACTTCTACGCGTACGACTGGTGGATATTCCGCAAAAAAGCCCTCATGCGGGTGAAGGCCAGGGTTTCGGCCGGCTACGACCTCTCCCGGCTGGCTTTCGATGCCCGCCCGGACGAAAACCTTTTCATCATCCGGAACATCCCGGATACACCGTCCATCATCTCAATCGAACACGATCTGGATTATTACGATATCTCCGAGGGTACGTTCAATTCTTTTTCCGAAAAGGATTACAATAAAATGAACCAGAACGCCAAGTCTTTTATCGTGGAGAAGGCCCGCCAGAGCGACCTCCTCCCGCGTGCCCGCGAACAAGGTATCAAAATCCTCGATATGATCCGCTTTATGGCCGAAAGCGCCGGATGGCGGGTGGAAATGGATGGTTTCCAGCCGGCACAGCCGGCCGGAAACGTACAGAAGGATTGATTTTTTTGCATAGGCGGGGATGCCGCATAAAAAAACGCCGCCTGCGGCGGCGTTTTTTTATTTCAACTGCGCTTGGTCCATTGATTTTGCGGAGCAAAATCAACGGACCAAGCGCAGTTGAAAAGGATTATTTGGCGCGAAGCGCCGAAAAAAGGCTTGAGGTTGTGTAAAAGGTTTTTTACGGCGCTTCGCGCCGAATGATGTTTTGAGCGACACGTCATTT
>JBMOJO010000491.1:0-1508 GCA_049315745.1 Saprospiraceae bacterium
TCTCAAAATAATATTTTGCCGCCGCAGGCGGCAAAAACCTTTTTACACAACCCCAACGCCGGATCTGGCGTCAACTGATCCGGTACTATATGTTTTATTGAATCAATCATGACGTTAAATATAGCCAAAAAATAGAAAAAATTAAGAAATTCCTTGAGATTTTGAGGGGATTCTTTTTACACAACCCTCACAAAATATAATTTGGCGTGAAGCGCCGAGAAAATACTTTTCACACAACCCCTCACAAAATATAATTTGGCTCGATTTGGTATGAACAGCAAGATCCTCATAGAATCCCTGCATCCCGATTCCCCTGTGGAAATCGTGGAACGCAAAGGTATCGGCCACCCGGATACCGTTTGCGATGGTATCGCGGAAGCCGTTTCAACAGCACTTTGCCGGTATTATTTCAAAGAATTTGGTCTTGTACTGCACCATAACGTGGATAAAGCCCTGCTGGTTGCAGGCCAGGCACAACCCGCGTTTGGGGGTGGAAAAGTCGAATACCCGATTGAGTTGTATTTGGCAGGCCGGGGCACAGGCGAGGTACACGGGAGGAAGGTCCCCTTGGAAGATATTGCAGCAGAAACGATCCGTGATTGGATCAAGCGACATTTCCGTTTTCTGGACCCGGAACAGCACCTGCGCATCGTTCCCAAAATCCGCCCCGGCAGCAGCGAACTCGTAGCATTGTTCTCCCGCTTTGGAACAGACGAAGTTCCCTTTGCCAACGATACCTCCTTTGGAACGGGTTTTTACCCGCTTTCCCCACTTGAGAAAAAAGTACTCGAGCTGGAAACCTGGCTCAACGCATCGTCCACCAAGGCACTCCTGCCTTTCCTCGGGGAAGATACCAAGGTAATGGGCGTATCTGACGGGGAGGAGGCACATTTCACCATCGCCGTAGCGATGATAGACCGCTTTTTATCCGGTCCAGCTGATTATGTAGAAGGTATTGAAAACGTGCGCAGACAAATTGAAAACCACTTCCGTATTCCTTCGGAAAAAATAGCTATCAACGCTGCCGACAACTACTCTACCGGTAGCTTTTACCTCACCGTCACGGGGACGAGTGCCGAAGGCGCTGACGATGGGCAGGTGGGCCGCGGCAACCGGGGCAATGGCCTGATTACGCCCTACCGACCTATGAGCCTGGAAGCCATTGCCGGCAAAAACCCTATCAACCATATCGGCAAAATTTACAATTTTTTCGCCCCCGACCTTGCTCGTGCTATTGTCGAACAGGGGTTTGCCGAAGCCGCCCGGGTCTGGATCGTCTCCCAAATCGGAAAGCCAATTGATACGCCGCAACTATTGCACCTCCAGGTCAAAGCCCCGCAGGAATCCTTCTCGCGTATCCGCGATTTTGCCCGCAGTCAGTTGCCGCAAATTCGGCAATACTGGCGCAGGGTGTTGGGGTAAGATGCCTGGGGCTGTGTAAAAAGGTTTTTCCTGGCGCTTCGCGCCAAATAATATTTGGATGGAGACTTGTTTTTCATGATTTCGCG
>JBMOJO010000492.1:0-1505 GCA_049315745.1 Saprospiraceae bacterium
ATCATGAAAAACACGTCGGTTTCAAAAGAATATTCTGCCGCCGCAGGCGGCAAAACCTTTTACACAACCCCAGAATGCACGAAAACTAAATATTATTTCCGGGGCAATGACCTGCTAAATAGATACAAAAAAGGTCCCTTTGGGGATCCTTCGGGGAAATTTTCGCCGCCTACGCCCTGTTCATCGTCTAAAAGCAATAACTTGGCCTCAAAAACATGTATTCAGCACAGCATACTTATGTGGCCATCATGGCGGGGGGGGTAGGCAGCCGTTTCTGGCCGGCGAGCAGGGAAGCCCGGCCGAAGCAATTCCTCGATATCCTTGGGGTAGGGCAATCGTTGCTTCAGCTTACCTTTGGGCGCTTCCGGCATCTTTGCCCCGAAACCCATATTTTCATTGTCACCAACGCCCGTTACCGGGAACTGGTGCTGGAGCAACTGCCCATGTTGCAACCCCATCAGGTACTTTGTGAGCCTTCCCGCAACAATACCGCCCCCTGTGTGGCTTATGCCGCCCTCAAAATCCAGGCCCTCGACCCCGAGGCCAACCTCGTAGTGGCACCTTCGGATCATATCATCCTGGAAGGGCATGAATTTCTCGACAACCTGCGCACGGCCCTTGCTTTCACCGCGCATAACGACGCCCTGCTCACCCTGGGCATCCGGCCTGTCCGCCCGGATACCGGATATGGGTATATCCAGTATGCTGCAAGGCCCGAAACCCTTTCCGGCGCTCAGGCGGAGGCCGTGTACAAAGTCCGCCGCTTTACGGAGAAACCGCCACTCGAAACAGCTAAGGCCTTCCTCGATTCCGGGGATTATCTGTGGAATGCGGGCATCTTTATCTGGAAAGCGGCGCATCTGCTCGCTGCGTTTCAGCGATACGCCCGCGATATTTACGATATCCTGAGCCCGGGGATGCAGGTGTTCAATACGGAACTCGAACAGGAATTCATCGAACAACACTACCCGACCACCCCCAATATCTCTATTGATTATGCCATTCTCGAAAAAGCCGACAACGTCTATACCGTCCCGGCAACCTTCGGCTGGTCGGATTTAGGCACCTGGGCCTCCTTGCACGACGAGGCCCCCAAGACCGGCCAGCACAATGCCCTCAACGCCGATCCTGCGCTGCTCTACGACGTCCATCATACCCTTGTGCGTGCGCCTGCGGGCAAGCTGGTCGTCATCCGCGGCCTCAACAATTATATCGTTGTGGACGAGGGCGATGTCCTGCTCATCTGGCCTAAGGACCAGGAGCAGGAGATTAAAAACCTGCTCCAGGAAATCCGTGGGCTGGGGCATGAGCCCCTTCTTTAGGCTATACCCGGACGATATCAAAAGTCTTTTTTTCGGCGCTTTGCGCCAAATACTGTTTTGAGGGGTTTTGTAAAAAGGTTGGGGTTGTGCAAAAAGGTTTTTTACGGCGCTTCGCGCCAAATAATAATTTGAAGCCACGCTTGATTCATTGATTTTGCGAAGCAAAATCAATGAATCAAGCGT
>JBMOJO010000202.1:0-6526 GCA_049315745.1 Saprospiraceae bacterium
TGGGCGAAAAAGAGCCATTTTTACCCAATGAGAATCCCATCGCAACAAGTCTATTATTTATACCTATTGCATGGCAAGCGCTCTTTTCTCGAAATTTATGGCAGGCGCCCTTATCCCGGCGATTGGCGGTATGATTAACGCGGTGGCGTTCTTTTCCCCCACTACGGCAGGTGCAATTGCCCTGGACCTTTTCTCCCGGCCCCGTGCCGCAAAGAGCCGGCGCCACGACCCGGTATTTCTGGCCGGCGTATCCTGGCAACGGGCGTACGTTTACCGGGGAACGCCCGTTTGTTGCTATGCCTGGGCGGGCGATGGGCCAAAAGTCCTTCTGGCACACGGGTGGGAAAGCAATGCCAGCCGTTGGCGGCCCACAGTCCAGGCTTTACAAGACCGTGGTTATGAAGTCTATGCCATTGATGCACCTGCCCATGGCCGCTCTGGCGGCAAAATATTCACTGTAAAACGCTATGCAGAGGTCTTGAGGGAAGTAGTGGAAACCCTACGCCCGGATATACTCATTGGTCATTCCGCAGGTGGAATGGCCGCGGTATTTATGCTGCAACAGGCGCCACAACTACCGGTTGCGCGGCTCGTCCTGCTCTCCGTACCGTCTGAGCTCGAACTGCTTATGGATACCTTCAGGCGGATGACTTTTATGAGCGAGCGCGTTTTTAAAGGGATGCAGCGCGCTTTCTACCGCAAGTACGGATGGCAAATGACTGATTTCTCCCTGGGCCGGTTTCTTCGTTCGGTGCAGATACCCGGCCTGCTCCTGCACGACCGCAACGACCCTGTGGCCCCTTATGCCGGGGCATTGGACATGCACCGGAGTTGGCAAAATGCAACGTTGCTCAGCTTTGACGGCCTTGGGCACAGCTTGCCGGGCGATACCGTCATCCGGGCGATCGTACAGTACCTGGATGCTGCCCCCGGGTCAATCCCCGAAACTGATCCCAAGTGACCGGGCCACCTGGACCAGGTAATGGTCGGGCGAAACGTGTTTACTGCCCTTGACGACGTCTTCGATAGGGACTGCGCCCATGATATTGCCCTGGTAGGATACCATCTGCCCGAAAGCGCCATCGCGTGCCAGCTCATAGGCTTTGACGCCCATAGCGGAGGCCAGTATCCGGTCAAAAGCGATTGGGCCGCCTCCGCGCTGGACGTGCCCGAGTACGGTAGTGCGTACCTGGGCGGGGCATTTGCGCGCCTCGAGTTCCATCTGGATATAATTGGCCACGCCACCCAGTTTAAGGTGGGTATCCCCGATATCTGCAGTCTTTCTGCCGACGGCTTCCCCGCCTTCGGGCTTGGCGCCCTCTGCTACGACAATATTCATAAAACCCCTCCCCTTATGGTAGCGCTTGTGGATTTTTGCCAGGATTTGGTCAAAATGGAAAGGGATTTCCGGAATCAGGCAAATTTCTGCCCCTCCTGCAATCGCCGTATGCAAGGCAATCCAGCCTGCATCCCTGCCCATCACTTCCATAATCATCACCCGGTGATGGCTCTCGGCAGTAGTCACTAATTTATCAAAACTCTCGGTGGCAATCTGTACAGCGGTGGAGAACCCGAAGGTCAGATCGGTGGCCATGAGGTCGTTGTCAATTGTTTTGGGCACACCAATTACCGGGATCCCCTGCTCCAGCAGCGCTTTGGAGATCCGCTGGCTGCCATCCCCACCAATGTTGATCACTGCGGAAAAACCCAGTTCGCGAATCCGATCGGCAAGATCTCCGATTCGGTTGACCGTCTTCCAGGTCCCATCCGGCTGGAGTACAGGAAAAGCCAGCGGGCTGTTGCGGTTGGTCGTCTTCAGGATAGTACCGCCCTTGATATGGATACCCGCAGTTTTTTTCGGGGTGAGGCGCAGCAGCTCCGGTGGGTCTGCAAAAACACCATTAAAAGCTTCGATACTGCCCCAGACTTCCCAGGCCCTGTCCACTTGCGCGGCTTTTACAATCCCCCGGATCACTGCATTCAATCCGGGGCAGTCGCCACCACCTGTGGCCACGAGTATTTTTTTCATATCTTATCATTATCTGCGTGTGGAAGCCTTACAGCCTTATTGCGGTGAATCAGCGCGAAAGTACAGCCCACGATGATCGCATCCCTTGCAGCCGGCTACACAAAATACAATTGTATCCATTGAATAAATGCCAGCAAAAGGAACAATACGCTCAGGAAATAGTTGGCGCCCCTGCTGATGGCCGGTGCATGGCGCGTGAGGTACCCCGCCAGATAGGCATAAAGCCAGAGTATTGCAAAAGCCCCTACCCCTGCCCCCAAGGCTACCCACCATCCGGAGTAGGGCCTGAAAATAATCCAGCCCCGCGCCTCCAGGTAGGCCGTGGCCGTAAAGTAAAACGGAATGTTGAGGACGTTCATACCGGACGCCGCAATGCCCCGCAGCATAGGGGAGGCCACATTTGATTTCCCCCGTTGCACCTTTGGGCGCAGGGCCTGATAAAAAAATACCGCACTCAATATCAGGAAAATGAGAATAGCGATGATCTTTATATTGGTCAGCACTTCCGCATGTACACTCAGGTAATGGCTGAACCCCACTGCGATCTTTGCCTGGAGAAAAATGACAAAAGACGCTCCTGCACACGCCAACAGCCCCGCTTTGAACCCATGCCGCATACGCTGGTTCGCAACAGTCATATTGACGAGCCCGGGAATGGCGACGCCAATGAAAGCAAGCGCCCACCCACAAAAAAAATATTGTACCCACTGCATAGGACGAAAGATAAATCTTTTTTTGTATCTGTTTAGCAGGGCATTGCTTCTGGAAATAATATTTGGCGGAGTTGTGTGAAAAGGTTTTTTACGGCGCTTCGCGCCGAATTATGTTTTGGGAGACACGTCATTTTCACGATTTCGCTTCGCGAAATCGTGAAAATGACGTGTCTCCCAGAAGAATATTCTGCCGCCGTAGGCGGCAAAAGACTTTTTGCACAACCCCAAAATCCTTCGCGGCGAAGCCGCGGAAACATATGGTAAATAGTTACTCAAACCGAGCTTGATCCATTGATTTTGCGAAGAAAAATCAATGGATCAAGCTCGGTTTAAATATAAAATTTCGCCGCCGATGCGACCAAAAAAAGGCGCAGCATGGGTGAAAAAGCGTTATTTTTACCCTATGGTGGTCCCATATCAACAAGTCTAATGATAAATCGTAATATCGAACCCGAAAGACCGTTTTATTTATGTGCCCGGGCTTGTTTTAAAACCAGCGTGTCCCCGCCCGGGTCGTTTGCTTTAGCAAAAGAAATAGTTTTTCCTGCATTGCCATAAAATCAGGTCATGAAAAATATCCGATTCCCTGCATATTTCTTTTTTCTCTGCCTTTTATCTGCCGTTCCGTTAGCGGCACAGGATAATCCCGTGTTCACCATTCAGCAGGTCCCCGATCCGAAGCGTTCCGGGACAGGCTACGTCAGTGACCCCGGAAATTACCTGAAGCCGGGAGAAATTGCGGCGCTCAATACACTCCTGGCGGCTATGGAAGACTCTACCACTGCCCAGGTTGCCGTGGTCGTCCTGCCTTCTATCGGAGAAGAAAACCCTAAAGCATTCGCTACGGAGCTCTTTAATACCTGGAAAATTGGCCAGGCCGGTACCGACAATGGGCTGCTCGTACTGGTGGTAATGGATCAGCGACGCACCGAATTTGAGACGGGCTACGGATTGGAAGGCGTCTTGCCGGACATTTTGTGCTACAGGATCGGAATGGAAGCATTGGTGCCCTATTTTCAACAAGGACAATATGGCGAGGGGCTGCTGGCGACCATCGCCCGTTTCAAAAATATCCTGGAAAATCCGGAAAGCGTCGAAGAAATCTATTCTGCGCCGGAAAAGCAAGGCAAGCGCGGGAAATCCGGCCAAATGCTGCTGAGTATATATGCGCTGCTGAATCTCTTATTTCACCTGTTTGTGCTGGGTTTCATATTTTTCACCCTTCGCTCCAAGCAAGAACTGGTGGATAAATTCCTGGCGCTGCGCAACGCGAGAAATTTCATCCCCCTGATCCTTTTTCCACTTCCTTTCATCCTTATTTATCTTTGGCTCGGACGCAAACTCCGTCATCTGCGCTATCAGCCACGGTTTAGCAAAGCTACCGGGGCGGTCATGCGGCTTGTGCCGGAACACGAAGAGGATGCTTTCCTGGAAAAAGGCCATATCACCGAGGAGGAAATCGGATCGGCAGACTACGATGTCTGGGTGACGGAGGCGGGAGACGACATCCTGATCCAGCGCTATCCCAAGCGCTTCAGCAACTACTCCAAATGCCCCTCCTGCAAATATTCGACCTACAGCCTGAACAAAACAGATACTATACGTGCAGCGTCCTATACCCATTCGGGGCTGCGCCGGGAAACATACCAATGCAAAAACTGTAACTATCAACAAACAAAGGATGTGGTTTTGCCCAGACTGGTAGCCAGCAGTTCCTCCGGTGGCAGCCGCAGCGGTGGCTCCTGGGGCGGCAGCAGCTCATGGGGAGGGGGTAGGTCCGGTGGCGGCGGCGGCGGGGTGAGCTGGTAAACCTAAAGGTCCCTTTGGTAAATCCTGAAGCGCTTGTTTAGCCGGGCGCCCAAACGCGCGTATTCTGCGAGCATGCGCTCGTTCTGCTCCAGCACGAGATGGGTTTCAAAGGTTTGGATACCGGCCCTCCTCGCACTCTGGATAAGCGGCCAGCCCATCAGGACATCCAGCCCGCGGCCGCGGTGTTCCTGTGCTACCGCCCCCAGCATGAGATCGAGTTGCCGTGTGCGACGTGCCGCGTGCAGGATGTGAAAAATCCCTAAAGGAAACAGATATCCCTTCGAACGCTGGATCCCAGGGCTCATATTCGGGATCCCTGCCACAAAGCCTGCGACCTTTCCCGCCTGGTCAACAACTATTTTTACAAAATTCGGATCCAGCAGGGGCAGGTAGCGGTCTGTCAAGGCTTTGATCTCCTCCTCCCCCATAGGCTGGAAACCGTACAGCTCCGTATAGGTCGTATTTACCAAGCGAAAAACCTGTGGAATCCAGGGTTTTAGCTCCCTGGTCTTCCTGAACTCGAGCAGTCGGAACATCGGGTTCTGCGATATCCGCTCATATACCCTTGGAAAAATGGCCGGAATATCGCGTTCCAGGTCTATGACAAAGTCCAGACAGTCTGTTTTTTTCCTAAAACCCGCGCGCTCTACGAAAGCAGGCAGGTAGGGGCGGTTAGTTGCCGTGACGAGCAAAGGCAGGGTACCAAAGCCCTCCACCATCAGCCCCTCCGGGTCTTTATCCGAAAAACCAAATGGGCCGACCATATCTGACATACCCCGGCCCCGCCCCCAATCTGCTATCGCCTCAAGCAGGGCAGTAGCCGCAGCTTCATCCTCCATGCATTCAAAGTGCGAAAAACGCACCGTGTGCTCTCCTTTGCGCGCATTATAAGGGTGGTGAATAATCCCCATGATCCGCCCTACGGGCTTTCCGGCGCGATAAGCCAGCAAAAGCAAGGTGTCGCAGTATGCGAATGCCTTGTTTTTTTTAGGGTTGAAAAAATCCCATTCATCCATATATAAGGGCGGTAACCAGTTGGGGTCGGCGAGGTGTACCCTTCCTGGTAAATGGATGAAGCAGCGAAGCAGTTTTTTGTTATTTACTTCTGCTAAAGTGATCTCAGACATTTTGACGTATTCTTTTGCGCGGTAAGTGCAAATCCCTGTTCCGGTAATAGATCCCTGCCAGTGTGCCAAACAGAAAGCCCCCGATATGTGCCCAGTAAGCTACCCCGCCCCTATCGCCCGGGGCTGCCTGGAGCTCGCCCAAACCACTTTGAAACTGGAAATAGATCCAAAATCCCAGGAAGAGGATCGCAGGCAGATAAAATGGGAAAATAAAAAACAACACCCGTACCCTTGACTTGGGAAACATGACCATATACGCCCCCATAACGCCTGAAATTGCCCCACTCGCCCCGATGGTGGGCACCTGGCTGTGGAAATTAAAGCAGATATGGGCTAAATGTGCAGCCAGCCCGGCCAGAAGATAGAACCCCAGAAAGCGCCCGTTCCCAATCGTCGCCTCGATATTATCGGCAAAAATCCACAGAAAAAGCATATTCCCAAGAAAATGTAACACCCCGCCATGTAAAAAGATACTGGTCAGCAGGGTGAACCAGCCCCTGCCCCCGGTAATATCCCCCGGAACTGCCCCGTAGGCCTGAACAAAAGCCCAGGGATCTCCAACATACCAGTATTGCCAGGCGAAAACAACTGTGTTCAACAATATAATCATATAGCTGAATACAGGAAAACTCCCTCCTTTGATATTATCGTCACCGATAGGAAAAATCATGCCCCGTTCTTTAATGATGGAAAAATAGTAATAAATCCGAAGGTATGGTTTACCCGGCGTGGTGTAAAAAATATTTTGCCGCCTGCGGCGACAGAATATTTTTCTTAGGGGTTGTGTAAAAAATCTTTTTATGGCGCTTCGCGCCAAATTTAAGTTTGAAACCGACGTGTTTTTCATG
>JBMOJO010000493.1:0-1504 GCA_049315745.1 Saprospiraceae bacterium
GGCTCACCATCTTCGCCACGGATGCCGAAGACCTCTACGTCTATGAAACCCACCCGGATAATCCCAACCTCTACAAATACCAGGGCCGCTGGGAAGCTATGACGGTCATTGCTGATACCATTGCCGTCAAAGGCCAGGCGCCACATATCACACGCCATAAATTTACCCGCCACGGCCCCGTTCTGTTTGAGGATACTGCCGTGCACCGCGCCTGCGCACTCCGCTGCGGGTGGCTGGAACCAGGAGGCGCCCCCTATCTCGCCAGCCTGCGCATGAACCAGGCCAAGAACTGGGACGAGTTCAAAGCTGCTTGTAATTACAGCCATATTCCGGGCGAAAATATGATCTGGGCCGACCGGGAAGGCAATATCGGGTGGCAGGCGGTAGGGATTACCCCGGTGCGGCGGAACTGGAGCGGATTAGTCCCCGTTCCCGGGGATGGCCGGTTTGAATGGGACGGATTTTTCCCGATCGTCCAAAGACCTTCTGTCCTTAACCCGCCCCAGGGATTCTGGGCTACCGCCAATGAAAATGTCACCCCTTTTGGATATCCCTACAAGGAAGCCATTGGTTTTGACTGGTCCGATCCTTTTCGGGGCGACCGCGCCGCAGAGTACCTCTCCTCAGGGCGGAAATTCACCCCGCTGGATATGGCCAGGCTCCAAACCGACTATCTCTCCATCCCTGCCAGGCAGCTCGTGCCCATGCTCAGCCATCTCAAAAGCCCGGATCCGCTCACCGAACAGGCCCGGCAATTATTGCTCGACTGGGATTTTCGGATGGATCAGGGCTCCGTTCCTGCAGGAATTTACAACGCCTGGGAAGGACAGCTCCGCAGAAGTACCGCTGCCCTCCTGGTACCCCGGGAAGCCCGCGATTTCATCAACCTGCAATTAAAAACGGTTGTTGATTTCCTGACTTTTCCCGATGGGCGCTGGGGGAAAGATGCTATAAAAGCCAGAGATTCCGTGCTCGTCTCCACCTTGCAGGAATCTGTGAAGTCCCTTTCCGCAAAGCTCGGCAAAGAAATGGCCCAATGGCGATACGGCCAGGAAAAATACAAACACGTCTTGATCCGTCACCCGCTGGGCAATGCACTTTCAGATGAACTCAAGAAAAAATTTGAACCCGGCCCCCTGCCCCGCGGCGGTTATTCCAATACCGTCAATAATACCGGCAGTGGCGATAACCAAACCAGCGGCGCCACCTTTCGCATCATCTGTGACCTGGTGGAATGGGACCGCTGCCTGGCCATCAACTCGCCCGGGCAGTCCGGCAACCCCAACCATCCCCACTACAAAAACCTCTTTGAACTCTGGGCCCGGGATGGGTATTTCCCGCTATTCTTCAGCAAGGAAAAAATACGCGCTGTCCTTTTCTCCACCATTACCCTAACTCCGGAAAAGTAAATCCCTACTATTTGGTAGGTATTCAGCAGGTGGCTGCCCCGGAAAAATATATTTGGGGGTTGTGTAAAAAGTCTGAGGTTGTGTAAAAGGGTTTT
>JBMOJO010000203.1:0-6492 GCA_049315745.1 Saprospiraceae bacterium
AAAACGATGTGTCTCTATAAGATGATTTGGCGCGAAGCGCAGAAAAAAACTTTTTATACAAACCCAAATGATGATTTGGCGCGAAGCGCCAAGAAAAACCTGTTTACACAACCCCTAAATAGCTATAAATTCCTGCAAAAATAAAGAATAAAAACTCAATTTTACCGACGAAAAGCGGCATTTTCAACCAAAATAAACACAAGATCGTATGCGACAGGACACCAGAACAGCGCTGTATTTCGTGCTTGCAGGCGCGCTGCTTTACCTGCCATTTTTGGGCGGGGTCCATTTATTCGACTGGGACGAGATCAATTTTGCGGAAATCAGTCGGGAGATGGTCGTGTTGGGGGAATACGTCCGGGTGTTTATCAATTTTGAACCCTTCTGGGAAAAGCCGCCGCTGTTTTTTTGGTTGCAGGCGCTGTCCATGTCGCTCTGGGGTATTGGCGAATACGCTGCCCGCTTCCCGAATGCCGTATGCGGGATGGTTACCCTCCCCCTTGTTTTTCACCTTGGCAGCAGACTCTACGACCAGCGCATGGGCTTGCTCTGGGCAGGGGCCTATCTGGGGTCGGTACTCCCGTTCCTCTATTTCAAATCCGGTATTATAGACCCCTGGTTTAACCTTTTCATTTTTCTGGGCCTGTATTTTTTTATTTTGGGGTACTGGAAACACCGCGAAATGCCTGGCATTCTGCTTTCACGACCACAATGGGTGTATTTCATATTGGGAGGAGCAGCAATAGGGCTTGGAGTACTTACTAAAGGCCCTGTGGCGTATCTGATACCGGTGCTGTGTATGGGGGCATACTGGGTATTCCAGGGTTTCCGGATGTATGTACATATCCCGCAATTCCTCGTGTTTTCCGGTTCTGTGCTGGCGGTTGCTTCCCTGTGGTATGCTTTCTTTTTTGCCGACAATTTCCAGGAATTTATCGCTTATCAATACAGATTACTCAGTACCCCCGACGCCGGGCACGGGGGATTTCCCGGGTACCATTTCGTCGTGCTGCTCTTCGGGTGTTTCCCGGCTTCGGTTTTTGCCGTCCAAGCCTTTTTTGACCATTGGAGCAGCGATACCGGGGCGCAGAAAGACTTCAGGAAGTGGATGAAAATCTTGTTCTGGACCGTCTTAATCCTGTTCAGCCTGGTGCAATCCAAGATCGTGCATTATTCTTCGCTCGCCTATTTCCCGCTGACCTTTCTCGCTGCACATTCCCTTCACCGGATTTGGGCTGGAACAAGGAAAGCCTCCAGGTGGGAAGTCGCGGGGACTATTGGAATTGGGGGACTGTATATCTTATTGCTCCTGATCATTCCCTTTGCAGGTACACATATTGAAATGATCGCGCCCCTTTTCCAAAAGGATCCTTTTGCTATGGCCAATCTGGAAGCAAAAGTTCACTGGACCGGGTGGGAATGGCTGCCCGCAGTGGCCCTTGCCCCTGGAATCCTCTTTTTTATCCGGCATATACGCAGCGGCAGGGTCGGACGGGGATCTGCTTTCCTTTTTGGAGGGACCGCCCTTTTCGTCATGCTTACCTTGATTGCCCTTGTAAAGCGGATCGAAGGGTATTCCCAGCGCGCTGCCATCGAATTTTTTGTGGAAAGAAAAGGGGAAGATTGCTATTTGCTCCCTTACGGCTACAAAACCTATGCCCATCTGTTTTATGCCGCCCCGCAACAAGGTGGCAAGGCCTGTTTTTTATCCGAAGATTGCCAGCAATACGTCCTCAACGGCGATATTGACAAGCCCGCCTATATTATCTGTAAAATCAATAAAGCCGGGGAACTCGCAGGCCGTGCAGATATCCGCGAAATCAGGCGGAAAAACGGATTCGTTTTTTTCAGGCGAATGCCGGCGGGAAGTCATCTCAGACGGACGAAGCGGTTATCACAGCCATCAATATAGCTTTCCTGAAATTCTACCTTATTGCCACAAAACAAAATCAGGCCGCGCACATAATGCACCATGGGCTCCGTTTGAAGGCTATACGTCCTGAACGCCCCTTCTTTTCGAAGCTGCCATTTCGCTGAATGGAGCAACTCGCCTTCCCGTCTTACCTGAAGCGTTTGGTCGGGTTTGAATTCGACCGTAAGCCCCAAGTACAAAAAACTACTGGGGTTTCTTTGTTCCCAATAACAGGAAATGCGTTCCCATTTCCAGAGGCCCGGCAACGCTTTTGCGATGCGGAGGGAATCCCATTTGGCGTTGGTATGGCAGATGTAAAAATTGGAGTAGTCCGGGTCCTCTACAAAATCCTGCCTTGTTTCCTTATTACAGGCATAAAGAACAAGGGACAGGAAAATGGAAAAAAGGAAGCGTGAGGCGTGCATAAAGTTTAGTTTAAAAGGGATAAAAAAGAATTTTACTTAAAACGCTTTTTTCACGAAGTTATTCTGACCGGGATAAGCCTGAGTGGGCTTAACTCCTATACATGCAGGAAGCCCTTCCTGCATAGTGCGATCTTTTGAAAGTGGGATTTCCAATTTTTCTACCCCGAGCATCCCTTCCCAACAGGTCCACTGCCCTTTCAAAAAATTCTTGAAACAAATTTGTCATTCCGAAAAAAACAATTAACTTTGTGGCATAAAGTACTTTTTGAATCTATTTAGCAGGTCATTGCCCCAAGAAACAATATTTGGACTGGGGTTGTGTGAAAAGGTTTTTGCCGCCTTCGGCGGCAGAATATTCTTCTGAGAGACACGTCATTTTCACGATTTCGCTTCGCGAAATCGTGAAAATGACGTGTCTCTCAAAACATGATTCGGCGCGAAGCGCAGCAAAAAGGCTTTTTACACAACCTCAGTCCAAATAAAATCCTTCGCGGCGAAGCCGCGGATACCCCTGGTAAATAGTTACACTTTTTTTATTAAAACGACTTGTTGTGATGGGATTCTCATTGGGTAAAAATGGCTCTTTTTCCCACAACGATTACCTATCGCAAAGAGTCTAAAAAACAAAAAATTATGGCGGCTGAAAAATCGAAAATGCTAAAAACGTTCGTCCCTTCCACCATGCTGAAACCCATGCTGATTGGCAGTCTGATCGGATTTGGGCTCATTCTTTTCTTCCTGTTGAGTGCAGGAGAAGGCAACCCTGCCTGGCCAAAATTCTGGCAGGTGAAGCCGCTGCTGGTTGTTCCCATGGCAGGAGCAGCAGCTGGGATATTTTATCACTACATGAACGATGTGCGCAGCCGGGGCGGCTGGCAAAGGATTGCGGCAGACTTCCTTAGCCTGGTGGTTCTTCTGTTCTGTCTTTGGATAGGAAGTGTCCTGGGTCTGAACGGAACCTATTGGAATTAACCGAAGGGGGGGTACATAGTCATCGCGACACCTCCACCGGCACTCCACTGAAGGCTGCATTTCCGCTGATATCATCAATAAAAAGGTGATCTGTGAGGTCGTTGATGCTGGCCCCGGGACTTTGGGCAGCGACGGAGAGCCGGACGCCCTCCCGGTCATGGCCCCAACCATGCGGGATACTCACGACACCGGGCATGATGGCCTCCGTAACTTCGGCCCGCAGGGAAATGGCCCCTGTGCGGGACCGCACCTCGACCATACTCCCGTCGTCGATATTCCGGGCAGCGGCATCCCGGGGATGAATCATTAAAGTGCAGCGTTCGCGGCCCTTTACCAGGCGGTGGCTGTTGTGCATCCAGGAGTTGTTGGAGCGGAGCTGGCGCCTGCCGATCAGAAGAATATTCTCTGCTCCTGCAGAAATTTGCTGCCCCATTATCGCTTCAAGACGGGGAAGGTCCCGGACGAATAGCTCCGGCGCGAGGTCTATGCGCTTATTGGAGGTGAACAGACGTTCCGGCAGACAAGGGCGCAGCGGCCCAAGGTCAATGCCCTGAGGCTGGGCTTTCAAAGCTTCAAAGCTTAGGCCTTGCCTGGAATAAGGGCCTGCGGCAAGCGCCTTTTCGAGCACAAATTCCGGAGGAATTGGCCTGCTGTTCTCTTTCCCGTCCATCCGCGCCGCGAGTTCCTGAAAAATTTCCCAATCGTGGCGCTGCGCGTCTGTCCTTTGGAACAGCGCAGGGGAGTATTTAGCGGTATTGCGCACCGCCAAAATATGGAAAATCGTATCGTAATGGCTTGTCTCCAGCCCGGTAGTCGGCGGCAGGATAATATGCGCATGGCGGGTCGTTTCGTTGATATAAATATCTATGGCCACCATAAAGTCCAATTGACCCAGTGCCTTGTCCAGCAGTCGCCCATTAGGGATAGACAAAACCGGGTTTCCGGCTACCGTCACCACGGCTTTGATCTGCCCCTCGCCTTCCTCCAGGATTTCTTCTGCCAATGCGGCTACAGGTAGTTCGCCCCCAAATTCCGGCAAGCCCCGCACCCGGCTCTTCCAGCGCCCAAAAGCACCAAATTTACCCGTCATCGCTTGTTGCCCAACCAAATCAAAAGCGGGCATGGTAAACATGACCCCACCTTCCTTATCGAGATTTCCGGTAAGGATATTTACAAGCTGTACCAACCACTGACAAAGGCTTCCGAACGCCTGGGTGGACAAGCCCATCCTGCCATAACAGACCGCTGAAGGCGCCTGGGCAAATTCCCGGGTCAGGCGGCGCAGGTCAGGGGAAGGGATTCCCAAAATACGCCCCACCCGCTCAGGTGAATACGGGCGCACTAATCCTGCTACTTGTTCCACCCCATCTACGATCCCCGACAAATGCCCTGTCTTAACCAGGTTTTCATCAAATAAAGTATAGACCATCGCCAGCAGAAACAAGGCATCTGCTCCCGGGCGGATAAAAAAATGCTCATCCGCCGCTACAGCCGTTTCGGTGCGGCGGGGATCAACAACCACAACCTTCCCCCCGCGTGCCTGTACCCCGCGCAAACGCTTGTCAATGCCAGGGGCCGTCATCAGGCTGCCGTTGGAGGCCAGGGGGTTGGCACCCAGGATGAGCATATAGTGTGTGCGGTCCACATCCGGGACTGGAATCGAGAGGTAGTGCCCATACATCCGGAGGGCAACGAGGTGGTGCGGCAACTGGTCGGTGGAGGTTGCCGAAAACCTGTTTTTAGTATTGAGCGATTTGACGAATCCCGGGCCGAATAATATACTGCCCCAATTGTGTACGTTTGGGTTGCCCTGGAAAACCCCCACCGCATCCTTACCATACCGTTCCTGGACGCTTTTTAACCCGGCAACGACTTCTGCATACGCATCTTCCCAGGACAGAGGCTGCCACCCTTCCGCCGTCCGCTTCACCGGCGTGCGCAGCCGGTCGGGGTCGTGGAAAATATCTTTCAGCGCTACGGCTTTGGGGCAAATATGGCCCTGGCTGAGCGGGTCCAGCGGATCGCCTTTAACAGAATGGATTTCGGCCTCACTGACCTGGATTTCCAGGCCGCAAATCGCCTCACAAAGGTTACAGGCGCGGTGGTGGACGGTGGGATTGGACATGGCGCTGCTATTTGAAAGATGAAAGAACGCGGAAGGATTTCCCATAATGAAAACAAACCCGGAAAACCAATTTGCCGCGTTGAGTTTACCGCTGGTAAAAATACGTTATTTTCCGTCCAAGCCATGCCTTTTTTTGGTCACGCAGGGGTTGTGTAACAAGTCTTTTTTTCGGGGCTTCGCGCCAAATAAGCATTTAAACTGCGGTTGGTTCATTGATTTTACTTCGCAAAATCAATGAACCAAGCGCAGTTTAAATATAAAATTCTGCCGCCAAAGGCGGTAAAGGACTTATTACGCAACGCTTGCCTAAACAATAACCCGTCTCAATAACGCGAATCAAAAGACGAAAGCATCATTTCCCCCAAAAAAAAGAGCGGGCAGGGACAATCCCCTGAACCCGCTCTGCAATTAATCAGTCTCAATAATTCTTTCATGTACGCAAGTGAACAGGGTTATTCGGGCCTGCCCACTGCCAAATACAGTGTTTCTTAGTGTGTCGCAACAAATGTGCGTTGGATAGCGTCACAAAAGTATCTATTTGACCCCTCACCACCGAAAATCTGTCTTGCTCAAATCCTGATCAAGCAAAAAAAAGACTTGCTCAATTACTGCTTACAATATGACAAAAAATTGATTTTCAATTTTTTGTGAAATTTTTGAATCTTTCGGCCAGAAATGTCTTGAAAAATAAGCATTCCAAAAAAACACATACGCCGAACCATTGGCAAAAGCACAAGGACAGCAGTTTTTTCAGAATCCTTTCAAAAAATATTTTCTTTAGTGAAAATTTTTTCATACTTTACAAATCCGTTTCGCAAAAAACCTTCGTGTGGACAAAAAACGCATATTCTCCTACCGCGATAACCCATCTTAACCAGCCTGATTAATCAGTTCAATCAAAGTGTTCTTTAAATGACCAGAAATTTTCTACTCTTGTTGCTATGGGTAATATCCGGTCAATTTCCTTCCTATGCCCAATTTAAAGATGGGGAACCCTTCTCGGCAAAAAAACTGGAAGCCTTAAAGACCGATACCGACAGGGTCGTCTATCTTTTAAA
>JBMOJO010000204.1:0-6474 GCA_049315745.1 Saprospiraceae bacterium
AAAAAATAATTTCACGCCAAGACGCCAGGACGCAGAAGGGGTATGTCGTCTATGCACCAGTATCGGGCATTTCCACCAATTCATCCCCCAATAGGTGGGGTTTGGGCTATATTGCAATTCGGGGGGGAATGGACACCCATGCAGAAGGTGCGGGGGCGATCCCGTCCACCGTCAAAAAAGACCTCTGCTGATTTTGTCGTTCCGCGGTGATACCTTACATTGTGCTGACTGCTGCCCTAAGGGCGCAGTAACAACCCTAAAAACGGTTTCAAACCCACCTTATATTCGCAACATGCCAGAGTATCCTTACTCCAATCCATTCTCCCCTTTTCGCCGCACGCAGCCTTTGGTGAGGGACATACGCTCCTTTAAAGAAGTTTATTTTCGCATTTGCTTTGACGATTTTGGGGCTTATCTTTTGGTGTGCGACAAGAAGGGCAAGGAAATCGAGACCAGCTACGTCCACTACAGTGGCGCGGTGCGAAACGTACTGCATGCGTTGGAGCAGGTGCGGAACAAGCAGGATTTTACCATCGAATGGGAAAAGCCCCAAGGCCATATCTATCTGGGCGAATATCCTTATCTGATAGATGCGCTCCGCCATTGCGACAACCTTCAGGATGCCGAGGGCAAGCCAATTGTTTTTTCCCCACATGAAGGCCGCCTTACCTTACACATCAGGCCGGGCGCCGCGGAGCACCAGTTGCATTCGAGCATTCTGCTCTGGCGCGCCGACCGCGAGACAGATAAATTTTTGCTCGTTGCCGAGCAATATGCCCTGGCAGAAAATGTCCTGGTAGAAATTCCCCCGGCCAATATCGCGGCCCGTGCACTGTCCAGTTTTAACATGCAGTTCGACCGCCGGGACCTGACGCTTTTCCTCTCCCTGCTATTTTCACATATCGAGCACATCGGATTACAGTTCGAAGGATACCGGGAAATTGATTTTTCGGAAGCGCATATCAAAGCCGGCCCTTGTCTTATTTTTGAAAAAATTGACGAGACAAACGCCTTGTACCTGCGTGTAGCACAGCAACTGCCAGACCTTGCCTTTGATGCCCTGGAACAATTCAATCTTTACCGCTACGCGGACATCAACGAACTGGAAAAACGCATCCACATCAGATATATAGACCAGGAGCCTACGGAGGTGCTCAGCGGGCATATCCTGGGCTTGTTGAACAAATTCAGCGGCAAAAAGGGCAAAATGGAAACGCCGATTGTCGAGGGCAGCCTCATCATCGTCCCGGAAGCCATTGCCGCGCCGTTTATCTGCCAGGAGCTCCCCCATTTGCTCACGCAATATACCGTCATGGGCGCGGAGAAGCTGCGCGCGTATAAAATCCGGGCAGTGGAGCCGAAACTGGAAGTTTCGTTGAGCCATAAAATAGATTTCTTCGAGGGCAGCGCAAATTTTGACTTCGACGGAGAGAAAGTCAACTTGTTCGACGCGCTCCAGCAATACCACAAGAACCGCTACGTCATGCTCAGCGACGGCACGCATGCGCTGCTCAACGAAAGCTACGTCAAGCGACTGGAGCGCTTGTTCAAGAAAAAAGGCCAATCGGCACGCGTATCCTTTTTTGATTTCCCTTTTCTGGACGACCTCATCGGGGAGGTGGCACAGGAAAAAACATTTCAAAAATCCCGCGCCCTTTTTGAGGGCTTCAACGGGCTCGATAAAGCCGCCGCCCGGCTGCCGGAATTGAACGCCCAACTCCGGCCTTATCAGGTGCAAGGCTTCAAGTGGCTGAAGTATTTGCACGAGCACAAAATCGGCGGCTGCCTGGCCGATGATATGGGCTTAGGAAAAACCCTTCAGACCCTCTCCCTGCTGGCCACTATCTATCCGGAACAAAAGCATCCGAGCCTCATCGTCATGCCGAAAAGCCTGCTCTTCAACTGGGAGCGCGAAGTCCGGCGTTTCACACCGCATCTTACCACTTACACATTTTACGGCAACAACCGGGAAATCGAACAATTGCGCAGCGCGCACCTGGTATTCACGACCTATGCCACCCTGCGAAACGCGATCGAAGACCTTAAAACAGAACCGTTCTTCTACATCATCCTCGACGAATCACAGAATATCAAAAACTTCAATGCACAAACTACCAAAGCCGTTCTGTTGCTGCGCAGTGAACACCGCCTCGCCCTCAGCGGCACGCCGATCGAAAACAACCTGGGCGAGCTCTACTCCCTGTTTCACTTCCTCAACCCCTCCCTTTTTGGTGGCCTGACCCAGTTTACCGACGATTTCCTCAACCCCATTCAGAAAAATAACGATAAAGACGCTATCCGCCACTTGCGCCGCAAAATCTATCCCTTCGTCTTGCGCCGCCTCAAACGGGAAGTCCTGCAGGAGCTGCCCGATAAAGTCGAGCAAACGATTTTTGTGCCAATGGGCGAGGATCAAAAACGGTATTACGAACAGCGCCGACAGTACTATGCAAGCGAAATTCCGCGGCAAATCCAGGAAAAGGGTATCGCCGGGTCCCAGTTCTATGTCTTCCAGGCCCTGAACGAACTTCGGCAGATCGCCACCATTCCCGAAGCCCTCAGCGATGGACGTATCGAAAGCGGAAAATGCGAGCTGTTGACAGAACAACTTCTCGATGCCCTGGCCAATGGCCATAAAGCCCTGGTATTTGTCAATTTCCTCGCCGCAATCGAAAGTATCAGCGCCCGACTCGACGAAGCCGGGGTGGGCTATGTGACGATGACCGGCGCCACCCGCGACCGCGAATCGCTGGTTGACCGTTTCCAGAACGACCCCGAGTGCCGGGTGTTCCTGCTTACCCTCAAAACCGGCGGCTCCGGCCTTAACCTCACCGCCGCAGATACCATCTTCCTCTATGACCCCTGGTGGAACGCAGCGGCGGAAAACCAGGCCATTGACCGGGCCCACCGCATCGGCCAGTCGAACAAAGTCCATGCCTATAAACTCATCGCCGAAGGCAGCATAGAGGAAAAAATCCTCCAGCTCCAAGAACTCAAAAAAGAACTCTTTGACAATATCATCTCCGCCGACGGGGCCTCCCTGAAATCCCTGTCGGAAGAAGATATCAAAATGTTATTGGCAAAATGAGCAAAATCAAAAAATTACACCAGAAAATAAGCAGTCTGCTGAGTGCGGAATTTACAAAAGAATTCCTCCAAAAATCCTGGTTGCCCTTCGTCAAACATGTCCTGAAGGAATGCGGGGAGAGCCTTCGGGAAAAAGGACTAGACAGCCTCACACCGGAAAACCTTAAAAATATCCCCACGAAAAGCAAAGATGATATCCTCAATGCGGTGTCGTTGCTCTTCGCTGACCTGGAGACTTACTGCTGCTTCAGGGAAAAACTTTCACAGGAAACACTGACCCTCTGGGACGCTCTCGTTTTTAACGACTACATCGGCTTCGGGCAGGCATATACTGAATACAAAATTGTCGTACAGGCACCGGAACCCAAATCGAAATATGTTTATTACAACCGGACACCGGAGATCAGGGACCCCTTCAAAATGCTCCCCTGCAAATCACCCACATGGAGCTACGGCTATTCGACCAATAACTATTTCTACCTGCCCCGGGCCCTGCGCGAAATCCTGATCAAATATTACGAGGTGCCCGCGTGGGCAGAACTTTCCGGAACGGAACAGGCACCGGAGGGCGGAATGACCTATTCCGACCCGGAGCAGCTGTTCCTCTCGGAATACTACCGCTTACAGGTGATTCATAAGCAGGGCCGTATTAATTACACCGGCAAGCTGCGGCCATCGGCCAGTGGGTTGCCAAAATTGCAGAAGACCCTCAAAATTTTGGAGTTTTTTCCGAACACCGATATCAAGCGGTATAAATTGGTGCGCACCAATATGCTCGCAAGTGTACTCCCTTACCTGGCGCCGCTCGAAAAAAAGCACAGCCAGCCCCATCAACTGCTGCGCGATTTCTTCCAAAATATCTATACCACTACTTTTCCGGCACCGCCCGTACTGCTCCCCGACATCAAAGGCTTCGGATACATCGAAAATACGGGCATGGAACCTTTCGGAAGGCAGATGCTGACCCTGCTCGAAAGCCTCCCGGAAAACAACTATGTCCCAATTAAAAATATCCTGGGTTATTACACGTTTAACCTGATCAAGATCGAGCCTGTTGGACATTATGATGCGTATCACCGGCTTTCCATAGATTGGGAAAACCAAACTTTCCACCAAACGCATATCAAGTACGATAATTACAAGCAAATTATTCAGCTTCCGAGCATCCGCGGCGCTTTCTTTTTCTTCGCGGCGCTGGGACTGTGCGACCTGATCTATGAAGCGGTTGACGAATCGGAACTCGGCATTAGCATGTTCTCTCCGTGGGACCGCCTCATCGCGGTCAGGCGGACGCCATTGGGCGATTACGTATGCGGTCTGATGGAAACGTACGAGGCACCCATGCAGAAAGCCCGCGGCCTTAAGCTTTCGGATGATGCCCTGCTCATCAAACTCGACAGCGCCGACAGCCCGTTCATCAGCGCGCTCGATGTTTTTGCAGAGCAAACCGGCCCACTGACTTTCAAAACAGACTCCAGATATTTTCTCAAATCCGTCCAGCGCAAAGAAGACCTGAACACCAAAATCGAGCTGTTTAAGGAGATGGTCTCCGGAGACCTCCCGAAAAACTGGGAGGATTTTTTCAATACCCTGCGCAAAAAAGTGGACCCCCTGAAATTACAAAGCGGTTGCATTGTTTTTAATCTTGACAAAGCAGACCAGGAGCTCGTCCGCCTCCTCGCCCAGGATCCCGTCATTAAGCCCCTGATCTCGAAAGCAGAGGGCTACCTGATTATTGTCCCCAAGAATCGTTATCCCGCCCTGCGCCAGCGTCTCGCTGAATTCGGCTACCTTCAGACGTGAGGAGCTTGCCCCGGTTGTTAGGGCTGGTCTGCCCCCCTATTAATCAGACAATTTTACAGACGGCTTTGAATTTAAGAATAAGTGAAAAATGCCATGAGCGCATAAGATTTGAAGTATCGTCGCCAAAAGTTCTGTTTTCCCACCCCAATCCGGGAAAAACCGGACCGGTCTTTTGTAATGGCTGCGTGGCTGTGTGTTGTCATTTTGAGGTAGGCCGCCTATGCAAGCAATCCTTCATTAGATTGAGGTTGGCGCTACGGGGATCAGACAGATAATCAGCCAGATATTTTTTACGGTGCCGAGGCCATAGGAAGCTTATAAATCGCTAAATTTGCGTAAGTGAGGGGAGCACATGGATGTCGCTTTTTTATTCACACCCGGTATCTAAATTTCTCTGAACCGTTCCGGAAATGTCCAATAGTATGGCACACAACACGATAAAATTATGATTATGAAAATCTTAAAATGGATACCTATAATTGTTTTGAGTTTAGTTTTGATAGTCATCCTTATCTGCAGCATCAAACAATATAATTACGATTTAAAAGTCAAAAAAGAATACAAAGCAGATGGATATTTCTCGAATATCGGCAAGAATAATATTCACTTCAAATCCAGCGGAAGTGGGAATTTTACTTTTGTACTGATCTCTGGTTTGGGAGAAACAATGAATACTTGGTCAAAATTGAGAATAAATTACAGAAGCGAGGAAAAGTCTTTATGTATGATAGGTCTGGCTTAGGGCATCTCGAAGCAAAAGAATGGGCTAAAGCTCATTTATATTCAATTCGTATTCAGCATTTTATAAAAAGAACACCCTTGAATAGCCTCCAGCTTCAGCTGGAGGAACAAAAATTACAGCCCCCACTCCGGCTTTAGCCGAACTTCGGCATCGCTGATGTTGAGCGCAAGCATTGGTACTTGTTTTTTAGTCTATTACAAAGATACCGTGCTTTCTCTTTTTTATCAAATCACCTTTGCACAAATCCTGTTGCAGTGGAGTATACATACTGTTTTGAAAAATTAGGACATTCAACGACCATATATTATCATTGGTCATTCGGTGGGAGGTTTTATAGCTAGGTATTATGCAAAAAAATATCCTGAGGATGTAATAGGATTATTCCTTATTGACCCATATCAAGAAATGGGTAAAGAAGAATTTGGAGAATGGCCGCACCATTCCCCGGCAACACCCCGTAATTTTTCCCATAAATGTTAACGTAGGAGCGAATAATCATTCGCCCAAACCGCCGTACCCGGCCAAAACCACAGATGGACCATTTGTGCATCGTGCCCACAGGCAGGGGATTCCCATCCCCGGATTGCCCCGGCAGACTGGGCGTCAAAAAACGTTGGGTAAAAAAACCGGCGCATTGGCCATCCCACAGACAGGTCCGCCGGGCACCGTTGGGCGAATGTTTATTCGCCCCTACGTTACCTATTGGGGGATGAATTGGTGGAAATGCCCGATACTGGTGCATAGACGACATACCCCTTTTGCGTCCTGGCGTCTTGGCGTGAAATTATTTTTCTCGCAAAGCCGCAAAGCCGCAAAGAAAAGCATCTGTCTCTTTTGCGTCC
>JBMOJO010000205.1:0-6457 GCA_049315745.1 Saprospiraceae bacterium
GGTAATTCCCAAAATAAAAATGCCGGTAAACTACAATCTCCAAGCCGGAGCGGATTGCCCTCAATGGCCTCTTGCGCCACCGTCGAAGGCCCTTGCATCTGCAGCGCCGTACATCATTTTCTTTTCCGGGTACACGGATATCCCCATCACCGAGCCCTGTCGGCCACGGGTGCGTAGCGAGTGGCCCATCATTTCGTACAACCTGCGGGTATCCGGGGAGAATTGGAATTCCTCCATATATGTAACATCGGGCAACCATTGATGGTGGATGCGGCCGGCGTCAATAGCTTCAGCGATATTCATACCATGATCAATGACATTGAGCGCAACTTGGAGTACGGAATTGATAATCGTTCGCCCGCCGGGGCTTCCAATCACCAGCACCGGCTTTCCTGCTTTCGCAAAAATAACCGGGGTCATACTCGATAGCATCCGCTTTTCAGGTGCAACCAGGTTGGGCGGCGTACCAACTTGTCCGCTCCGGGTCGTCACGCCGGGAACTGGGTTGAAATCGCCCATTTCATTGTTCAGCAAAAACCCGGTGCCGTCGGCTACCAGACTGGATCCATAGCTGTATTCCAGGGTATAAGTCAGGGAAACGGCATTTCCCTGGGCATCCACTACGGAGAAGTGGGTCGTTTCTTCACTTTCCTGTTGCAGATATACGCCACCGAAGCGGGCTGAATCGCTGGGGGAAGCTTTGAATAAATCAATCCCGTTGCGCAACGACTTTGCGTATTCTTTGGAGGTGAGGCGCTCCAGGGGCATATTGGGGTTAAAGGCAGGATCGCCGATATGTTCGGCACGGTCGGCAAAAGCGCGGCGCATTGCCTCCGTAAGCAGGTGCAGGTAGAGCGCGGAATTATGCCCGATAGCCTTCAGGTCATATCCCTCCAGGATGTTAAGCATCTCGATAATGGCTACTCCTCCGGAACTTGGGGGCGGCATAGCCACCACATCGTACCCTCGGTAAGTCCCACGAACAGGCGCCTGTTCGACCGCCTCATACCGTGCGAGGTCCTCTTCGGTAATCATGCCGCCGTGTTTTTTCATGTATTCGGCCAGCAGACGGGCAGTTTTGCCTTTGTAAAAACCATCCCGGCCTTCTTTCTGGATGCGTTTGAGCGATTCGGCCAGGTCGGGTTGCTTCCATAACTCTCCGGGGGTATAGAGGTCGGTCCCGTTTTTTAGAAAAGCCTTTTTTGTCGCGGCATACATCGGGTGTTCCAGTTTCTGGACCTGCTGCAGGTAGCCCTGCATATCCCAGGTAGAGGGGAAGCCTTTTTCTGCCAGGTCTACGGATGCCTGAAGCAATTCTGCCCAGGGTTTGCTGCCCAGTCGCCGGTGCGCCATCCACAATCCTGCCACCGTGCCCGGAACCCCCACTGCCAGCGGCCCTTCGTGGTTGCTATTGTCCCGGATATTGCCATTTTCGTCGAGGAACATCCGGGCATTGGCAGCCAGCGGGGCTTTTTCCCGGAAATTAAAAGTAGTCGCTTTGCCATCTGCCCCGTGGTAAACCAGAAAGCCTCCGCCGCCGATGTTCCCGGCAGAGGGCAGGGTAACTGCCAGCGCAAATGCAGTGGCCACGGCGGCATCCACCGCATTCCCCCCTTTGCGCAGCACTTCCCGGCCGGCCTCTGAGGCCAGAAAATGACTGCTCACCACCATCCCGCTACGCGCGGGCGCAGGCGTGCGCCCGCTCTGGGCTTGCAGGCCGGGCAATGCAAGAATCAACAAAAATGGATAAAGTAAAAAACGCTTCATACCGTATTCCTAATTTTTATTTAGACAATCTGTAAACCTGCGCCGCCTTCGGCGGCAGAATATTCTTCTGAGAGACACGTCATTTGCGCGATTTCGCTTCGCGTAATCGCGCAAATGACGTGTCTCTCAAAACATAATTCGGCGCGAAGCGCCGTAAAAAACCTTTTTACACAACCCCTCGAAAAATATTATTTAGGATGATGCCCAAAATCTTTGAGTTAAAGATAGGGTAATTTTTCCGGCAATCGGCATCTTATGCCGAAATTGCTGTTGCACATCCCTATCCCCGGCCCGGGAGATAAGGCCTTTTTAAGCCCTGTTTTTCAGCTGACTCAGGATATCCAAGGCCTGGGCGAGATGGCGCTCCTCGTGTGCCACGATTATCTCGAAGGCAGTTTCAAGGGTATAAACCACATAGCGATTTGCCGGGGAGGAAATTACTGCACCCTCGCGAATAAGGCCTTCTGCACCTGCAATAGCAGCTTTCAGAGCTTCCTGGTTTTGTACAAATTGGGCCAGGACATCCAGGGGCGCCGGTGTTTCTTCGGGATCCCAAACTGGAAATGTCCTGATTTTCTTACTCTCTGAAGGCTGTACCGAGCTCAGGATAAATTTTCCCATCCAGTTGACCAGGAAACGCAGCCGACCAATGACGGGCAGGGCATATTTTTTTTCTTTTAGCGCTACAATTACCGGGAAATAGGAACTATTTACTAAAATAAGATGTTGTAGGACTTGTGCAATACACCATGACTGACTATTCGGTTTCAGGTTCAAATTCTCCGGGGCAAGAGGCCCCAATTCCCGCTGAAAAGCCGCCGTGACTGCGTCTATTCGCGAAATCCAGTCTTTTTTTTTCATAAAAATCCTTTTCTTGTCCATGTATATACTTCCTTTTCTAAAGGAAATTATGCTGACTCGGACATCGTTCATCTGATTAGCGGCAGCCTATCCGGAACGAGGCAATAGTTTCAACGAATTATTATGGCGTGCGCAATGCTGCGATAGCCTTGTGATCCTCATTCTTTCACAAATTTATTTTAAAAAAAATGAAGAATCGCATTTTTACCCTTTTTCTGGTAACCTTCACGCATTTCTCCATTGCCCAAGTACAGCAAGAAAAGTCCTTTGCGATGTCCCCTGCCGCAGCAGAATCTGCAGAAGCCGTTACGGCCCGGGGATGGCGGACCAACATCAGCATTTCCTTGCCGGAGGTTAAAAAGAGTATGGTCAATCGTTTGTGGGCGGATTATGCGCGGAACCGCTTTGGCAGCAGGGTGAAATACGACCGCAAAACCCGCGAATTTGTTGCTTTAGATGCTAATATTAACGCACTTTCGGCAGGGAGGGTCAACCTCATCGGGCAGACCACCCAATCGGGGAGGGATGTACGGTTCAACCTTTCTTTGGAAATCCCCGAAATGTCCGCTTCGCCGGCTGCCTTTACCAGCCGCCGCGCCCCGGATGCCACTTTTATCCTGAAGGATTTTGCCCGTGAGGTGGAGCGCGAAAAAGTCAGGCTCCGTATCCTTGAGGAAGACCGCAACCTTCAAAAAATGGAGAACGAACTGCGCCAGTTGAAGAATGCCAACCTCCGCTACCACCGCGAAATCGAATACGCTGAGGCAAGGATCCTGAAAGCCCGTGAAAATATTGCCCAAAACCAAAAAGACCAGGTCCTGGCAGCCGAGCAGATCGAAAAACAAAAGGGACTCTTGGCGCAGGTGAAAAGACTTTTTCAGCAACTTTGATTTTTTGTGTAAATTTGGGCATGGACTCTCCAAAAAAAATTCCGGAAGGCGGTAAAAAGAACCTTTCACAGAGCGGGCGCAACCATCGGGAAGACCTTTCCAGCTTCGTCTTTGGAAAAGTACCCCCCCAGGCGATCCCCCTGGAGGAGGCTGTGCTCGGCGCGCTCATGCTTGACAAGGATGCGATCAGTGTCGTGTTGGACATCCTGGAGCCGGAAAGTTTCTACCTGGACGGCCACCAATTGATCTATAAGGCTATGAAGCGCCTCTTTGAGCGCTCTTATCCGGTGGACCTGCTCACGGTTACCGAGGAGCTCAAAAAATCCGGCCACCTCGAGGCAATCGGCGGGCCTTATTACTTGGTCGAATTGACCAATAAGGTCGCTTCTTCGGCTAACCTGGAGTACCATGCCCGGATTATTTCCCAGAAGTTTATCCAGCGGGAGATGATCCGCGTCTCTACGGAAACGATCCGAAACGCCTACGAGGACACGACGGACGTATTCGACCTGCTCGATGATGCCGAGCAAGGGCTCTTTTCCATCGCGGAGAAGAGCATGCGCAGAAGTTATGACACCATGGGGTCGCTCGCGGGCAAGGCGCTCAAACAAATCGAAGCCCTTAAGGATAAGAAAGAAGGCCTGACGGGCGTCCCCACGGGTTTTACCAACCTCGACCGGATTACCTCCGGCTGGCAGCCCTCCGACCTGATTATTATTGCGGCAAGGCCCAGTATGGGTAAAACGGCTTTCGTGCTCTCCCTCGCCCGGAATACTGCGGCTGATTTCAAAAAGCCGGTGGCAGTGTTTTCGCTGGAAATGTCTTCTTTACAGCTCGCACAACGACTTATCGCCATGGAAGCCGAAATACCGATCTCTAAGTTGCGCAGCGGCAAACTGGAGGACGGGGAGTGGCGCAAGCTCAAATCTGCAATCGAGCACGTGAGCGAAGCACCCATATTTATTGACGACTCCCCCGGCATCAACATCTTCGAAATGCGGGCCAAATGCCGCCGGATGAAGCTGCAGTACGACATCCAACTAGTGATTATTGATTACCTGCAGTTGATGAGCGGAGGCGGCGATAACCAACGCGGCAACCGCGAACAGGAAGTGAGCGCCATTTCCCGCGCCCTGAAGGGGTTGGCCAAGGAATTACAGGTCCCGGTTATCGCCCTTTCACAGCTGAGCCGTGCCGTAGAGGTAAGGGGCGGCTCCAAGCGCCCCCAGCTCTCCGACCTGAGGGAATCCGGAAGTATCGAGCAGGATGCCGATATTGTGGCGTTTATCTACCGCCCCGAGTACTATCAGTTGATGGAGGACGAGCAAGGCCAATCGAATAAGGGTGTCGCCGAAATTATCCTCGCCAAACACCGCAACGGGGCTACCGATACCGTCAAGCTGCGTTTCTCGCACGAAATCGCCCGCTTCTCCAATGCCGATGACCCCGATTTCGGCGATTTTCCAAATGATGTCTTCAAGTTCGGACTTCCGGGCGATGGGAGTGGCACCGGGCAAAATTTCATCACCCGCCCTTCCCGTATGAACGAGGAAGAGGATATTCCATTCTGAAAACATCAGACTTGTATAGCGGCGTATCGTAGGGGAGGGGATGCGCAGTGTGGGCGTAAGAATAAATTCCCGCCCCAGCAGTAATTCCACTCCGACGGGCCTATTGTATGAAACGCACGCAGACCGGCGTGGGCGTGCGTTTTTCCCACAAAAAAGACAGTTCTCCCTGCTTGCCAATCCGAAACCCCGCCAGGTTATCGGAATTCTGGTTGCCAACGATCAACAGGTTGCCCTCCGGTGCGATGGCAAATCCGCGGGGGATTTCCCCCCGACAGGGAAATATTCCGATTGGGGTGAGCAGGCCATCGTCCTGTCCAACGGCAAAGGCGGCGATGCTGTTGTGGCCGCGGTTGGAGGCATACAGCCAACGCCCGTTAGGGGCAAGGTGGATATCTGCGGTGTAGTTAGGCCCGGAAAATCCCTTGGGCAAAGTACCCACACTTGCCAAAGTGTCCAACTTGCCGGATTCCACATCCCGGTTCAGGGCGGTAACCGTATTGTTCAATTCATTTACGACATACGCATAGGGCGCCTTCGGGTGCAGTACAAGATGCCGGGGGCCTGCCCCTGGCGCGACCTTAACCCAGGGGCTTTTTGCCGGTTTGAGTTTGCCCGCAGCGGCATCGGTTTCGAATATCCAGATTTTATCCGCCCCGAGGTCTGCAACGTATGCAAAACGGCTGTCCGGAGATAGTTCCACGGAATGTGGGTGCGAGGCCGTTTGCCGCTCCGTAGGCCCGGAACCCTCCGGCCACTGTACATCGCTGGCAGGAAGCAATGATCCGTCCGGGGCAATTGGGAAAAACGTTACCCCGCCGGCGTAATTGGCAGTCAGCACAAAACGGCGTGCGGAATCCACCTGTACATAACAGGGCGCAAATCCATGCACCGCCTGTCGGTTGAGCGGGCGCAACCGGTCTTTTTCTATGGCGAAGGCCTGCAGGTGACCGCTGGTATCTACCGCCTGCCCGGTCTCTTCGACAGCATAGAGGTACCTTCCGTCTTTGCTCAGCGCGATAAAGGAAGGGTTCGTAATGCCTTCGCCCACAAGTACGATTTCGCCCAGGCTATCGGCCCCGACCCGACGGGCCATGTAAATCCCGCTCCCCTTGCCATCCACATGGCCTTCCTTTCGCGTATAAGTGCCCAAATATACGCTTCCGTCTGCCGGCGTACCGGGTTTGCCGCAGGAAAAGCCGACCATCAACAGCCCTCCGAAGGCCCAATCGCGCAATATTTTTTGTTTCTTCATGTTTTTTTGACGAATATACGTATCTATTTAGCAGGTCATTGCCCCGAGAAATAATATTTGGTATGGGGTTGTGTAAAAAGGTTCTTTTTGGCGCTTCGCGCCAAATAATATTTGGA
>JBMOJO010000026.1:0-27061 GCA_049315745.1 Saprospiraceae bacterium
CGCTTCGCGAAATCATGAAAAACAAGTCTCCATCCAAAGAAAATTCTGCCGCCGCAGGCGGCACAATTTACGTTCAGGATATGGTGATTTGGCGGCTATTCATTGGCCGCCAAATCACGATATTCTTTACTTGATATCAAACTTCAGGCGGGCGAACCAGAATGCGCCGTTGAAGCCGAACTGCTGAACGCGGCGGCTATAGACGAAGCGGCCGAGGCTCATGTTGCCGGAGTGGGTATGGCGGTCCTGATAGGTATCGAAGATATTGTTCCCACCAATCGTTGCCGTAATTCCTTTCACCAGGTTATAACTTACTGAAGCGTCGAAGATTACTTTGGCATTGAACGTCTGGTCGAGCGTTTCGCGATTGCCCGTGAAGGCATTGACCGGGAAAGCGCCCGGGTTGGCAGGGTTCATGGTCGGGTCGAGGTAAATTACCTTGCCGAAATGTACCCCTCTGGCCATTGCAGAGAATTTACCGACTTTGTAGTTGAGCGTAAAATTCACTTTTTCGCGCGGAACTGCAACTTCCATTCGGCTTTGGTCTTCGCGGTTGAAGTAGTTGGCGATTTGCCCGGTGCGGACGAGTACATCCGATGCTTTAATAATTACCTTACCGCTTTCATCCTTCTTCACTTCGTTCTTGATGAAAGAACCTGCAAGCGTTGCCTTGAATTCGTGCTTGGAGGCGACGCGGAAATCGTAGGACAAAACCGCCTCGATACCACGGGCACGCGTATCCACGGCGTTGGAGAAGAAGTTGGCCGTCTGGGCGCCTGCGGCGCGCAGCTGGGCCAGCAGGTTTGCATCGTTGCCGCCGCTGAAGTTATTGGTCAGGATCACGCGGTCGTTAATATCAATCTGGTAGGCGTCAATGGTAAGTTCCAGCCCGTCAGCAGGGCGGGTTGTGATGCCGAGGGTATAACTCTGGGAAGTTTCCTGCTTGAGCTGCGGGATACCCAGCAATTTAGCCGGCTGGCTGTCGTTGGTAAACGTCCCGCTTTCCACGGGAGTCAACACACCGTTAATGGTGATGAAGAGGGTATTGGTTTTGGCATAGAAGCGCTGCTGCATAGATGGCGCGCGGAAACCCGTGCTCATGGACCCCCGGATCGAGAAAGCATTGCTCACCTTGTAGCGGGAAGCCAGCTTATAGTTGAGCGTGCTGCCGAAGTCGGAGTAGTTTTCGAAGCGCAGGGCACCGGCGATCATGAATTTATCGGAGAAATCCTGCTCGAGGTCAATATACCCGGCGAAGCTGGTCCGGTTATTATCGCCCTCGTTTGCAGGAAGGAAACCCGGAAATACCTGTGCGCCACCGGCAGCGCCGGAAGCCTGGTCGTAATTCCTCCAGGAAGACTCTTCGCCGGGAACAATACCGAATTGTTCGGAGCGGAATTCGGCGCCAAATGCGACGTTAAGGCCCGCCATGACATCGTACATGCGGCTTAAATCGGCATTTACGGTGTTTTGGACGAAACTCAGGGAGCCTGCATCAAAGGTAGTTTGCAGGTTGCTGCCGCGGACTGCTGCCTGGGAATAGTTGACGGAGTTGTCCACAGTGAAGCCAAAATCATTGCGCCCGTAGGTATTGCTGAAATCCACGGCCCAATCGCCGAGTTTGCCCCTCAAACCGGCCGCAAGGCTGAAGTCGGTGATATCCGTCTGGATGAGCGGCAGGAACCCGTTTGGATAGAGTCCAAAAACGCTGTTCCGGTAAATCGCCGCCCCCGACTGGATAGAAGAAGGATAGCGGAAAAATCCGGCCGCTTCGCCATTTTTCCGGTTGTACCCACCGAATACATAGGCTTCCCAGCCGCCACCGAGGCTGAGTTCTGAATTCAAGAACAATCCGCCGCCGGTGATTTTTGACTGGCCTATCCGCATATCGAAAAAGTCGCGGTTGAGGCCACGGGCAAGCAGAAAGGAATCGTCGCGGATCTGTCCGTTGACGGAGGGGTAAACTTGTCCGGAGTAAGTTCCGGAGCGGAATGTAGGCTCGCGGGAGATGTACTCCCCAGTCAGGTTTACGAAACCCTTGGAGCCGAGGTTGAAGCCATAATTGACCCCTGCCTGAACCGTCTGGCCATCGGTAACCTGTACACTCGGATCGTCGGTTTTGTTCTGGGCTTTAAAGATAGCAAAATTTTTGTCAAAGCTGGTGCGGTTGAACCCGTATGAAACACTTCCGTCAATAACACCGGTTTTTTGCTTTAAAACGATATTGATCACGCCCGCAATTGCATCGGAACCATACTGGGCGGCTGCCCCATCCCGCAGGATTTCGATGCGCTCGATGGAACTTGCAGGAATGGCGCTAAGGTCTGTACCAACCGTACCGCGGTTAACCGTACCGTTTACGTTGACGAGTGCAGATTGATGGCGGCGCTTGCCATTGACCAGGATGAGGACTTGGTCGGGGCCAAGGCCGCGAAGTTGGCCCGGGTCAACGTGGTCGGTACCATCGGAAATTGTTTGGCGGGCCGATTGAAAAGAAGGCGCTACGTAAGTCAGGATCTGGTTGAGGTCCACCTGACCAATTTCGTTTACAATACTGGCAATCGGGATGACGTCCACCGGAACAGCGGTCTCCAGCTTGGTACGGGTGGCATTTCTGGAGCCGATAACCGTGACCATGTCAATATCGAGACCCTCCGTCAGGATAGCGTCAATCTGCGTCCTGCCATTTATGGCGATTTCTTCGGAGCGGTAACCAATATAGGAAAACACCAGCGCCGTTCCACCGGCGGGAACCTCAATAGAATAAGCGCCGTTCAGGTCTGTGACCGTCCCAACGGAGCTATTCTTTACCGTAACGGATGCACCAATGAGCGGCTCGTTGGTATCCGCATCAACAACCTTGCCGCTTACAACTGTTTGAGCGGAAAGGTTGTTTACACTCATGGTGATTATCGCCACCATCAGAAAGAAGAGTAATCTGAACTTCATAAATACAGGTTTGAGTGAAAAAAAATGTAGTTTAATGCCTTTCCTTCACAGGGCAGGCGGGGAGGTAGTTGACTTTTGTCTTTGGGAATCATGCTGAACGAGCGCGGCCAAGAAATGGTTTCTACCGAAAGCATACTGGAAAAACGTGAATAAATAGGTTCTTTAAGGTTTGATTTGGAAACAAATATAATGAAAACAGATAAAATTCACAGATGTTTCCAAAACGGCCGCTTCTAAATTAAAAAAAAACCGTCCAGGTAAAATTGCTGAAAACTAATTTTATGCTACAGACAATGCCCCCGGCCGCAAGGGTCTGGGTTTATCAAAGCAACCGCTCCCTGAGCAGTGAGGAAATAAGCGATGTAGAGCGCGCCCTCGGAACGTTCGTACGACAGTGGACAAGCCATAATGCCCGGCTCCACGCAGCCGGCGAAGTCCGGCATGGCCGGTTTATCATCCTCGCGGTTGACGAAAGCCAGTCGGGCGCGAGCGGCTGCTCAATTGACAAATCTGTCGCATTTATGAAGAGCCTACAGTCTTCGCTAGGTATTGACCTCTTTGACCGTATGTGTTTTACTTACCTCGAGGGCGAAGAAGTGCGGAGCGCAAGCAGGGAATCCTTCGCCGCAAGCTTTGCCCGGGGTGAAATCAATGACACCACCCTTGTATTCGATACCTTGGTGGATACTGCAGGAAAGCTCGAAAAAGCATTCATCAAGCCGCTTGGGGAAAGCTGGCATAAAAGGTTGATATAACTATGATCGGCAGGGTAAAACAGTGGCTGGGGATCGAAGGCGTAAAGCTGGAACTGCTCATTCCGGAAGAGCTCGATGGGGCACAGGGCTCCTTCGCCGGCCGGCTGCGCTTTCAGTCTATGAACACCCAGCAGGTGACTTTCATCAAAATCGCGCTGATCGAACGGTATTCCAGAGGAAGGGGACAGGAAAAACTGGTTGACGAATACGAACTCGGCAAACTGGAAATCGCAAAGGAAATCGAAATCCCTGCAGGAAGGATTGTCGAAATTCCTTTTTCCCTTAACTTCTCCCTGGCACATTCTGCCTTCGACGAAATGGAGCGGACTTTTTTCCTCGGTGGGATCGCAAAAGCGGCAAAACTCCTCAACGCGGTAAAATCAGAATTCCGGGTCGAAGCAGAGGCCAAAGTAAGGGGTACGGCACTCAACCCTTTTGATAAAAAGGCGGTTTTGGTAAAATAAACCCATGTCCGGAGCTTCCCCAAATGGATGTAACGGTTTCCAGTACGCACCAAAACTCCGCAAGCCCGATTTTATCCCCTCTTTGATGTGATTTTTGGGAATATTGACATAAAATTTTAAATTACAGGCGAATAACGTATTTTTTACGTTAATTTTGTGTTGTAAGCACGTGTTGGCAGCGCCCTAACTCTTTTCTATGCCCCCCGGTTCATAACATACATCCTGAACGGAGGCCTGAAATACTTTTTTAACCGGCGATGAACACACCACAACCAGTGTAATGGACATTTTATCATAAATTTGCTGTAACAAGCCTGCGGATTGGAAAAGAAGGGATCTGTTTTGCACGCGAATATTTTTCAAGGCAGCGCAACCGCGAAAAATCTGCAGGTCGCGCTGATTTGTGCCCTTCCGGCCGTGGCACGGCAGCACTGAGATATTAACACAATCAGGATTTGAGGGGTTTTCCATTCTACCAGCAACTGGACGCCATGGACTGTGGCGCGGCCTGTCTTCGCATGATCGCGAAGTACTTCGGCCGGGTCTATTCCCTCGACTATCTGAGGGACCTGACCTTCATTGGCAAGCAGGGGGTCTCGCTCCTCGAAATCAGCGATGCAGCCGAACATATCGGGCTCCAGACGCTGGCGGTAGAAATAGATTACGACCATCTACAAACCGTCATCCCTTTCCCCTGTATCGCACACTGGCGGAACGACCATTTCGTCGTGGTCTATAAAGCAGATAAAAACTTCGTTTGGATTGCAGACCCCGCCAGGGCAAAGTACAAGCTCAATAAGCAGGAATTCCTGCAGCGATGGGTGCAGTACAAAGACGATGGGGGAAAAGGGGTGGTACTGATCCTCCAAACTACGCCGGAGTTTTTCAAACATCGTGGCGAACAGACTGATAAAGGCACGTTTGAATACGTTCTGAATTATTTCGGCCGCTACAGCCCTTTTATCATCCAATTACTGATCGGCGTCTTCGTAGGGACGATCATCCAGGTCCTTTTCCCGTTCATGGTCAAGGGAGTGGTGGATGTCGGCATACAGACTTACGACCTGCATTTCATCACGCTGGTCTTAATCGCCCAGTTGGTGCTGTTTATGACCCAGGTCTCCATCGAATATATGCGGAGCTGGATTCTGCTCCATGTGGGTATCCGGGTCAATATCAGCCTGATCTCCGATTATCTCATCAAGCTGACCCGCCTGCCCCTCCGCTTTTTCGAAAGCAAACTGGTAGGGGACCTCGTCCAGCGCGTCAACGACCACGAGCGGGTGCAGCGGTTCCTGACTTCCACTTCCCTGCTTTCGTTGTTTTCAATGCTCAACCTGGTGGCTTTCGCCTGTGTTTTGGTATTCTGGAACCTCACCGTGTTTCTGATCTTCATCGGGGGTGCCGTACTGAATATCGCCTGGGTACTGTTGTTTGCAGGCTGGCGTCGCGACCTGGACTTCAAGCGCTTCGACCAGTCTGCCGAAAACCAGACCAACCTGATGGAGCTGATCTATGGGATGCAGGATATCAAGTTGTTCAATGCGGAAAAACAAAAACGCTGGGCATGGGAGCGCGTCCAGTCCCAACTATTCCGTACCGGGCTCAGTAACCTTCGGCTTACCCAGGTGCAGAAGGTCGGGGCGATCGCAATCAATGAGATCAAGAACCTCATCATCATCTTTTTTGTCGCCAAAGCAGTCATCGCCACAGAGATGACGCTCGGGATGCTGGTAGCCATCCAATATATCATCGGACAGCTCAACAGCCAGGTAAACCAGTTGCTGGAATTTGCTTTTTCCCTGCAAGAGGTCAGGATCAGCCTTAGCCGGATGAATGAAATCCACCTCAAAACGAATGAAGAAAACCCGGAAGAGAAAATCACCATCCTGCCTGAATACGGCGATATTTCGCTGGACCAGGTTTCTTTTCAGTACAGTGGCCCGAATTCGCCTTACGTCCTCCGCAACATCAATGTGCGTATCCCTAAAGGCCGGGTCACGGCAATCGTCGGCCGCAGCGGCAGCGGCAAAACGACCCTTCTAAAACTCTTGCTCAACTTTTATCCGCCTTCTGAGGGTATCGTACGGATCGGCGACATCAACCTCACCGGGATCAGCAATAAGCTTTGGCGGAGGAAATGCGGGGTAGTACTGCAGGACGGGTTTATCTTCTCTGATACCATTGCCCGGAATATTGCCCTTGGAGATGAGATTATAGACAAAGAAAAACTTCTGCGGGCAGTGAAGACGGCCAATATCCAGAGCTTCATAGAATCCCTCGATATGGGCTACAATACCCGGATCGGCCAGGACGGGGTAGGGTTGAGCCAGGGCCAGCGGCAGCGCCTCCTGATCGCCCGCGCCGTATATAAATCGCCGGATTATCTTTTTTTTGACGAAGCGACCACTGCCCTGGATTCCTTCAATGAGATGGTCATCATGGAAAACCTGCTGGAATATTTCAACAGAAAGACAATCGTCCTCGTCGCCCACCGCCTGAGTACGATTAAGCATGCCGACAATATTATCGTGATGGAAGATGGCGAAATTGTCGAGCAGGGCACACACGAAGAGCTGACCTATTCCCGCAAAGCATACTTTCAGTTGGTGCGCAACCAGATCGAGCTTGGGGCCTGAGGGCAGCGGCAAAAAATCTTGCTATGTACGAAGATGAAAATTTCGAGAACCGGAGCGAGGAAGTGCAGGAAATCCTGGGCACGCCCCCGCCGTGGCTGTTGCGCTACGGTACCGTCCTCATCCTCTTTGCCTTCGTTGTATTCGCATGGCTGAGTTTTTGGATCGAATACCCCGATATGGTCGTTGACCCTATCCGTATTACGTTCAAGGAACCCCCGGTGCGTTTCCGCGCACAGGAAGGAAATTATATCGAATCCGTACTCGTGCAGGACAACCAGGCCGTAAAAGTCAACCAGGTCCTGTTAGTATTCAGAAATACCGCCAATTTCAACCACGTCCTCTACCTCTCCGACCAGATGAAAAACCTGCCGAACGAAGCGGATACTACCCTCTCGCAGTTTTCCCTGGATACTACCCTGATCATCGGCGAGTTACAGGCTGACTTATACAATTTTTACGAAAAACAATCCGATTATCGCCTTGCCCGCATGGGACAGTTCAAAAGCAGCGATATCCAGACCCTTCAGCGGCAAATTTCTTCCTTGGAGACTGCCCTCGCAGGCAGGCGCGCAGCCTGGAAAAACACGGCTGAAAAAATTGACCAAGGCAGTATCGAGCTCAAGAAACGGGAAATGGAATATAAGGTCGGAAAAATTACGAGCGGAGATTTGTCCCGGTTCCGCAGCGAATACTCCCTGCTGGAAGAAGAACGCGAGGCCCTGGAAGCCGCTATCCGGGAGCGGCAGTTCGAAATCGGATCTATGAAAGGCCAAATCCTGTCGGTCCGACAAGGCGGGGAGGAAAATCGCGTGGCAACTTCGAGCGCCCTTGTTGATGCTTACCTGAAACTTAAGCTCCGCCTCAACGCTTTCATGAAAAAGTATTTCCTCACCGCTCCGTTTGACGGCACCGCTCAAATCATCGGACGCAATGTTGCTGCAGGGCAATTCGTTGATGAAGGCGATGAGCTGCTCGTCGTCATGCCGACCGGCGAACGCCAGCTGATCGGTGAAATGCAGATCCCTTTTGAAAAATCCGGCACGGTAAAGACCGGCCAACGTGTAGTGATCCGCATTAACGGATTCCCCTATCCGGAATATGGCTCGATTATTGGCGAAGTTTCCTGGAAATCAAAAGTTACGCGCACAGTGGACCGCAAAATCGTCGTGCCGGTAGAGGTCAAGCTCCCCCAGCCATTGGTCACCAATACCAACCGGCCAATATTGTCTGAGGAAGAGCTTTCCGGAGAGGCCCGCATCATCACGACGGAGCGGCGCTTCATCGAGCGCGTGCTGGGCAACCCGGAAAGCTGGTCCATAAAACGCCTGGGGCCCGGCAATTAAATGTGGATCACCTCCCCATAAGCAGCGGCGGCTGCTTCCATGAGCGCCTCGCTCATCGTGGGGTGGGGATGTATGGATTTAACGATTTCATGCCCAGTAGTCTCCAGGTTGCGTGCCACAACGACCTCTGCAATCATCTCCGTCACGTTCTGTCCGATCAGGTGGGCACCCAGGAATTCCCCATACCGGGCATCAAAAATGACTTTCACAAAACCGCTCTTGTCGCCGGAAGCACTCGCTTTGCCTGAAGCAGAGAAGGGGAATTTACCAACCTTGACTTCATAGCCTGCAGCTTTTGCAGCTTCCTCGGTATAGCCTACAGAAGCAACCTCCGGCACACAGTAGGTGCAGGAAGGAATATTGTTGTAATCAATCGGTTTGACGTGGTGACCGGCAATTTTTTCCACACAGAGGATCCCCTCGGCGCTGGCTACATGGGCAAGGGCAGGCCCGGGCACAACGTCCCCGATCGCATAAATGCCGGGGACATTGGTGCGGTAGTATGCGTCCACTGCAATAAGCCCCTGCTGAAGCTCCACCCCTGTTTCCTCCAGCCCGATATGCGCTGTATTGGGCGCTACCCCCGCAGCAGATAAAACCACATCGCAGGCAATCGTCTCCGTCTTCCCGCTGCCGCGGTGCTTCGTGTGCACGACGCACCCCTCACCAGAGGTGTCCACACTTTCCACTGCCGTATTCGCCAGCACCTTGATCCCCTTTTTGGCATAGATCCGGCCCAACTCCTTCGAAACATCGGCATCCTCCCGGGGAAGGAGCCCCTGCTCCATATATTCAACTACCGTGACTTCGGTACCAATGGAATGATAAAAATACGCAAACTCGACGCCGATGGCCCCGGCACCTACCACAACCAGGCGCTTGGGCTGCTGCTCCAGCGACATTGCTTTCCGGTACTCAATGACTTTTGCCCCGTCTATTGGAAGATTAGGCAAGGCTTTAGCCCTGCTCCCCGTTGCGATGATGATGTGGGGTGCGCTGTACTCCGTTACCTTGCCGTCCTGTTCTACCGCGACTTTCCCGCCCGGAACCAGGCGCCCGTGCCCGTTAATGACGGTCACCTTATTCTTTCGCATCAAAAATTGAACCCCTTTGCTCATGCCGTCCGCAACGCCGCGGCTCCGCCCGATCATTGCCGAAAAATCAGCCTTGGCACCGCCTACTGTAATCCCGTAATCTGCAGCATGACGGATGTATTCAAATACCTGCGCGCTCTTCAGCAGCGCTTTCGTCGGGATACAACCCCAGTTCAGGCAGATCCCGCCGAGCGATTCCCGCTCGACGACAGCCACGCGCATACCTAACTGTGCAGCCCGGATCGCCGCCACGTAGCCGCCAGGCCCCGAGCCAATAATCATCATATCGTAATTCATCGCCGTTTCTTTTAGCAGGCAGGGTGCGCCGGGTCATCGTGCGGAACCAACGCTGCACGCCCATTGCAACAAGCCTGGTGAACTTTTTGGTTTTTTCGCGGGCAAAGATAGCGACTCAACCCCAGCGAAACAAACCGCGAAGGCATCGGAAAATAAAAAACCCCATCGGCATGACCGATGGGGCATATCTAACTTACTGATACCTTTGCAATAGATTAAAGCTTCTCTTGAAAGCCTTGCAAACATAGTTGTTTTATCCCTCCATCGCAAATAATGCCTGTGAAAATTTGTCAATTCACAGTTTGCGCACCTTTGTAAATTTTTTGATTAAGTCATTGATTAACAATTTATAATAAAACAATAAATGCGCTTGTCAGAAAAGGTGCCCGCCTCTGGGGGAATTGAAAAAGGTGCCTTTTACAAGATCGTATCAGAAAAATCCCTTGGATTAAGCGGGACGACCTCAACCGACAAATTGTCATTACATCCGGATGTACAAAAATGTCTGCGCTACTTTCTGCAACCGGTAGCGGAAGGCGATTTTAGGCGATAAGGGGGAAAAAGTATCGAAAATTTTAAACCTTCACATCTTCCCAATGTTTTGTTGAGGTTGTCGGACTTGCCATGGGTAGGTTTATACGGAGCAAGATTTGCTGTTCCTGGCCCTTTTCAGAGCGCCTGGCCGGAGATTCGGCCATTGAAAAGTATCTGCTGTAAACCTCTCCGTCCGCCCCCGGTGGCAAGTCGGTTATTACATTACGCAATCTGGCAGAAAAGATTTTGCAGGTTACATCAGCTCACCTGCATCCCTTCTTCTGCCTCACTTTAACATTATGATTTATTTAAATGGGGATTTGAACGGTAAATACCCTGGCGCTCCGGTTCAGGGCCAGGATGATTCGGTTGGCGATGAACACATCGCCACTTCCCGCGATACCCCGCTTCGTCCAGATGCCTTCAAACTTTCTGAAGAAGAGAAAATCAGAAAAATCGAGTCCCACTTCCGTTCGATCATGGAAATTATGGGGCTCGACCTGCGCGACGATTCGCTCCAGGGTACCCCGAAGCGGGTAGCCAAAATGTTCGTGAAAGAGATTTTTACCGGCCTCGACCCGGCCAATAAACCCGAAATCTCCCTTTTCGAAAATAAGTTTGGATACCGGCAGATGCTTGTGGAGAAAAATATCCGGGTACAATCTTTCTGCGAACACCACTTTTTGCCAATCTATGGCAAGGCCCACGTGGCGTATATCGCAAAAGACAAAGTGATTGGATTGTCAAAGCTCAACCGCATTGTGGAGTATTATGCCCAGCGCCCCCAGGTACAGGAAAGACTTACCGTTCAGATCGCAGATGAGCTGGTGAAGGCCCTGCAAACGGAGGATGTCGCGGTGTATGTAGAGGCGTTCCACATGTGCGTACAGGCAAGGGGGGTACAACACCAGGACAGTATTACCGTTACCTCTGAATACCGCGGCGCTTTCCTGCAGGATGCTACCCGCCACGAATTCCTTCAGGCGATTAAATAATAATCTGTCCTTCCCGCGGGTCTCCAAAGGCTTCGTGCTTACCCTGCGTATATCGCCAGCCGCTGATATAGGCGAGCAAAGCATCAAATGTGTGCCAGTTGTCCACGGCAGCCCAGTGAACGGGGAAAGGAAACAGCTCCTGAACGGCTGCTGCTAAATGAGCCGGCGGGACCATTTTGGTTTTATACCCCAGGGCATTCAGACGGGCCCTTTCCGCGAGTTTGCCGGGGTAAACCTCCCGCGTGGCGATGCCCTTACGGCCCAAGTCGGAAGCAAGTCGCATCGCCCGTGCCGTGAGCCCCCCGAGAAACATCGGCGACATGGCGCTCGTGGCCCGGTCGGCTTCCCGGTAGAAAAAATCTCCGCCCCTGGAGGGCTCGAAATATACTCCGGGCAGCGACAGCGGTGCGTCGAGGAAAGCGGTTTTCCAGGGATGTTGTCCAAAATTTCCGATCACAAAGGCGTCCGCATCCTGACCCTTAGTTGTTTTGTGGAAGGCGATATGACCGTCGCGCACCGAATAAAAAGCAATGACCGTCGTGCCCGCAAGCTTGCTGCCATAATCAATCCCGGCGAAGCCGGCCATCGAAGCACACCACGTACCAATGGCCTGTATCACCGGTTCGGGGCCGCTGCTTTCGCAGCAAACTGCCGATTTGCTGTAAAAGGGTCTTCGCTGCGCAAGACGCTCCCGGACAAAAGGTTCCAGTCCCTCGGGCCCAATTTCCCTGAGTAGCGGCCGCAGCTCCGGCCCGCCTTCCAGCCGCCGGACGAGCTCGGCTGTCGGGATATCCAGGAATACCGATAATCCATGCGCGTTCATCCAGTCGGCGTTATCGAAAAAACAGGGCGCACCGCCACCGCAGGAAATCACACAGTGTTGTCGCACTCCGGTCAGGTGAAGCGCTTCGCGTTCCTTTTCCCTGAAGTATTGCTCCCCGAACCGGCTAAAGATGTCCTTTATCTTCATGCCGACGTTCTCCTCGATCTGCTCGTCGAGGTCGAGAAAGGTATAACCCAGTTTCTCTGCAATCAAACGGCCTGCATAAGACTTGCCGGACCCCATGAAACCTGTCAGGAAAATACGCGGGGGAAAATCCATCGAGTTTTTTTTGTAAAACCAAGTATCTATTTACCAGGTCCATTGCCCCGGGAAATAATATTTGGTCTGCGTGCATTCTGCGCGCGCGTCCGTGCGCAGAATATAAGCAGACCAAATAATATCCTTCGCGGCGAAGCCGCAGACACCCCTGGTAAACAGGTACAAAAGTAAATATATCCGGCGCAAGATTTGCTTTATAAATCGAAGATCAGAAATATTGGGGCCTGATATCGAAACAATCCCTCAAAGGCAGTAATCTGAATTCCAAGCGACACAACAGACTTGCCTCGATGGGTGGGCAGAATGGAAAAAAAGCTGTACATTTGAGGCCGCAGCAGCCCGCGGTCAAAAAAACGAAATAATTGTCTGGTGAAAAAAGAAGTATTCGTTTTAACTTGTGCCTCGTTTATCTTCGTCGCTTGTGGGCCTGATCTTACAGCCCATGAGGAAAGGCGCGTGGAAGAAACTCCAATATCGGGGGCATTCTCCAATGCGGAGCTGATCCGCAACCCGGCGAGCCTCAGGGAAAAGGCTTCCCTGCAAACAGCCGCGGCCATGGAACTCCGGGATACCTTGTACGACTTCGGGAAGGTACGGGAGGGAGAAGTTGTGGAATATGCCTTCATTTTCAAGAATACCGGCAAAGGGCCGCTGTTGATCTCCCGTGCGCGTTCGACTTGTGGCTGCACCGTGCCTGAGTGGCCGGAAGCCCCTGTTCCGCCCGGAGAAAACAGTAAAATCAGTGCCCGCTTTGATACAGAAGGCAAGGCAGGGCCTCAGCTAAAGCCCATTACCATCATGACCAATACCCTGAAAGGGACATACGTTGTATATCTGCAAGGGGAAGTACTTCCTGCAGGAACGGAGTAAGTGGTCCCTGCCTTGTAGCTTTGTTGCAGGAGGTATGGGGCCGTCCGCTCGACACAAAATTCATCAACCAACACCTATACTATAATGTTACTATTCAGTTTGATTTTATTACAGGCCGGCAGCAGCGGAAACCCGATTATAAGCTATGTTATCCTCGGGGCAATGTTCCTGGTGTTCTGGCTCTTTATCATCCGCCCCCAGGCAAAGCGTCAGCGGGAGCAGAAACAGTTCAATGACTCGCTGCAAAAGGGGTATGAAGTCGTAACCGCAAGCGGTATCCTTGGCCGCATAACCAAAATTGAGGAGAACATCATTACCCTCGAGGTCGCGGCAAAGGTATATCTTCGGGTTACACGAAGCGCCATCTCCAAAGAAATGACGGAATCCCTATATGGTAGTAACCAGAAACCTGCGCCGACGGGCACTGCTGAATAAGCAGCTCGACCAACTCAAAAAGGACAGGGTCATCCTGCTAATCTGTTTAGGCGTGGCCCTGTCTTTATGGATACCCACCAAGATGGCCCAGGTTTACCGGATGGAGAAGAAGGTACGCCTGGAGTTCCAGATACCCCCGGGGCATACCTTCCTGACCCCGCCGCCGGATGATATCAGGGTATTGATCGAGGGCCGCGGCTGGGGCCTGCTCTACGAAGCGCTTTTTTCACGCGAAATCGCGCTAAGGTTCGATATGGGTACCAACGCTTCTTTCGACCTGAACCCCGGTCGCCTGCGCTCTGCAATATTTGAGCGCCTGAACGCTTCAGACCTCAGGATTGTTGCATTGAATTACGACGAAATACACCTGCGTATCGAGCCCTTGGCCTGGAAGCAGTTGCCCGTGCGATTTTTGGGTAAACTGGAATTTTTTCCGGAATATTACTTGAAAGAAGAAGTCCGGCTGTCCCCCGGCCGCGTCACGGTAAAAGGACCGGTTTCCGTTGTGCGGCAACTGGAGTTCGTGCCAACAGACTCCATGAACCTGAGCGGGCTGTCCAGTGATATCGAGGACGAAGCAGAGCTGGCGCTTCCACCGGGATTGTCCGCTTCACCAAGCCGCGTTCAGGTTGCCCTACAGGTAGAACAATATACCGAAAAGCAGGTGTTCGTACCGATCCGGGCGGATTCAGGCCTGACTTTCGCCCGCTTCTTTCCCGCGCAAGTGCGCATCAGCTTTCGGGTAGGACTAAGCCGGTTCGACAAGGTGCGCTCTGCCGATTTCGAAGTGTTGGCAAAATTGCCCGGCACCCCCGCAGGCGGTGACGGGGAGAAGGCCGAACTGACCATCTTGAAAATGCCGGCCTTGATCCGAAGTGTGCGGATGACCCCGGAAAGCGTGGATTTTTTGATCATAGAGGAAAATAAGTAGCGCTATCTCCGGGCGGGCAAGTGCGGACATGTGAGGGGTGGAATAAAAAGATTTCCTGTCGAAGGCAAAGAAATTATTGCGATGATCTCCCAGAGAAGTATTCAGGAAGTGCAGGATGCGGCCAAGATAGAAGAGGTCGTAGGGGATTTTGTAGAGCTTCGCCGTCGTGGGGTGAACCTGGCCGGGCTGTGCCCCTTTCACAACGAAAAAACCCCTTCCTTTTACGTTTCCCCGTCCAAGAACATCTTCAAGTGTTTTGGATGTGCACGGGGAGGCACGCCTGTCAACTTCGTCATGGAGCACGAAAACCTTTCCTTTCCAGACGCGATCCGCTACCTGGCCAGGAAATACCGGATAGAACTGGAAGAGACGGCACAGGACAACATCGCCTTCCAGGAGCAGCAACTATTAGAGCGCCTCTACCTGGTTAACCAATTCGCCCAGGTGTTTTTTGCAGCGCAGATGCAGGATACCGACATGGGAAAAAGTGTTTGCCTGTCGTATTTCAAACACAGGGGTTTCGATGAGGCGACGATCGAAAAATTTGGCCTGGGCTTTGCCCCCGCTGAGCGCGACCGCTTCACCCAGGTGGCCGTGGCCAAAGGATACAATATAGAGCTCCTCAGAAAACTGGGGCTCACCTCTTCGTTCGACCAGGATTTTTTCCGCAACCGCGCGATGTTCCCGATCCATAACCTCAGCGGAAAAGTCATTGCCTTTGCCGGTCGCATCATGCACAAAGACCCCAAAGCGCCGAAATATATCAATTCGCCGGAAACAGATATCTATACCAAAAGCAAAGTGCTCTACGGCGCCTTCTTCGCCAAAAAAGCCATCCGGCAGCAGGATGAATGTTTTCTCGTCGAGGGGTACACCGACGTGATCTCCCTGCACCGGCACGGGATCGAAAATGTGGTGGCTTCTTCCGGGACTTCGCTCACCTCAGACCAGGTCAAGCTGATCAAACGCTTCGGCAGTAAGCTCACGATCCTGTACGACGGCGACGCTGCAGGTATCCGGGCGGCACTTCGCGGCCTGGATATGGCCCTTGAAGAAGACCTCAACGTCCGCGTAGTCCTCCTGCCCGATGGGGAAGACCCCGACTCTTACATCCAGAAAGTGGGTAAAGACCGCTTCTTGCAGTACGTCCGGGAAAATGCCCGGGATATTATCCAACTCGAAACCTCGCTGCTCCTCGAACAGGCCGGGAACGACCCCACGCGCCGTGCCGCGGTGATCAGTCAAATCGCCTTTTCGATCTCCCGTATCAACAATCCGCTGCGCCGGGATGAATACGTGCGCAACGTCCGGGAGACGCTTAAAGTGGACGAGGGCAGGCTCCTTATGGAAATCAATAATTTCCGCAAAAGGGACTACGAAAAATTTACACGCAAACAGGAGCTACAAGGCACAAAACCTCAGGAAAGCGACCTCCCCGTACAGCAGCCCACCGGGCCCGCGCAAACGGCCATTGGCGACGTATTTCAGGAGAAAGACCTGGTTCGGCTGCTCATCACTGCCGGAAACAAGGTTTTTGATGAAAAAGCACAGGTATCCGTCGCAGAATATGTGCTGATGAACATCGAAGATGTCCTCGGCGAATTTGACCACCCGCTTTACCGGCGTGTCGTGATGGAAATTCGTACCCTGGCCCTGGAAAAACGCGAAGTGCACCTCGATTTTTTCCTAAACCACCCCGACCCCGAAATTGTACAACTCGCGGTAAATTTCAGCTCCTCTCCCTATGAGTACAGTGAAAACTGGGCCCAGAAATGGGAAATTTTCCTGAGCCAGTCCCACCCGGACGACAATCAGCGGCTGGATGCGGAAAACCTCATCAAACGCTTCAAGCTCCGCAAAATCAAACGTTTCAAAGCACGTAATGCCGAAAAATTGAATGCGCTGATGACATCTGGCGGCCCAAGCTCAGAAGTCGAGAACTGCCTGAGGCTACACCTCATGTTGAAAGGAATCGAAAACCAACTGGCAAAGGAACTCGGGACCGTAGTGCTTTGACAGCATTCGCCCGGGCAGCGCTTTGCGATATAATACAGATCCTTATGCTTGCAATTTTCTGGCTTCGCCGCGACCTGCGCCTGTCCGACAACCACGGATTGTTCCAGGCCCTGCTGGGCCCCCTGCCGGTATTGCCGCTTTTCATTTTCGACACGGAAATCCTGGACCACCTGGCAGACAAAAAGGATGCGCGGGTAACCTTTATCCATCGGGAGCTCGAAGGCATGAAAAGGCTGTTGGAGGATGCCGGCAGCGCCTTGCTCGTTGCCAACGGCCAACCTGCCGCAGTGTGGGAACAACTGCTGGCCCGGTATCCTGTTGGCGCAGTCTATTGCAACCACGACTATGAGCCCTATGCCATTGCCAGGGACAACGAGGTACAGCAACTGCTCGCTGCAAAAAATATCCCCTTCCACAGCTATAAGGACCATGTCATTTTTGAGCGTCTCGAGGTGGCTAAAGCCGACGGGCTGCCCTATACGGTTTTTACCCCGTACAGCAAGGTATGGCGGAAGAAACTGGCAGAGGCGAATATTTCCATGGAAGGCCGGCAGACGCCCGCAGCATTCGGGCATTTTCCCAGCGAACAGCACATGAACCGGCTTTATAAAATATCCCCACAGCCGATGCCCACGCTTCCTGAAATTGGATTTGAACCATCGGCTGAGGTGTTTCCGGAAAAATCGGTCAGTCAGGGCCTGATCCGAAACTACGACCAGACCCGCAATATCCCCGCCATCCAGGGCACAACGCGCCTGGGGGTCCATTTTCGGTTTGGCACCATCAGTATCCGCGAAAAAGCGCGAAAAGCCCTGGGATTGAACGATACCTTCCTCAATGAGTTGATCTGGCGGGACTTTTATGCCATGATCCTTGCCAACTTTCCACATGTTGCCGGACGGGCTTTTCGTCCGGAATACGATTTGATTGCCTGGAGGCATGACGAGCAGGACTTCCTGCAGTGGTGCCAAGGCAAGACCGGGTATCCGATCGTAGATGCCGGGATGCGGGAGCTGAACGCGACCGGATATATGCACAACCGCGTACGGATGATTGTGGCAAGCTTTCTCACCAAGCATTTGCTCATTGACTGGCGCTGGGGGGAAGCATATTTTGCCGAAAAACTGCTCGATTTTGACCTCGCCTCCAATAATGGTGGTTGGCAGTGGGCAGCGGGCAGCGGCACAGATGCCGCGCCATACTTCCGGATTTTCAACCCGACCGAACAGCAGAAAAAATTCGACCCTGAATTTAAGTACATCCGCCGGTGGGTCCCTGAATTTGGTACCTCCGCCTATCCCCAGCCGATGGTTGACCACCGCGTTGCACGGGAGCGTTGTCTGGAGGTGTACAAAGAAGGGCTCGCACTGGGCAAAAAAAAGTTCTGATCACAAGCGCCGGAATATTTCTTCCCGCCCGGTAGATAAAGCTACCAGTGACTGATGCACCGCCATGACTTGTGGCACAAGCGGGTGCGCCCCATCGTTTCGGATCAGAAAATCTGCGCGGGCAGCTTTCTCTTCCTCCGGCATCTGCCTGGAAATCCAGCCCAGCACCGTCTCCCGGGATGCCCTGTCCCGTTCCATCACCCGGGCGATCCGAACCTCCAGGGGCGCGGTCACGACAATAATTTTATCGAGCAGTCGAAAACTGCCGCTTTCAAACAAGAGCGCCGCTTCTTTCAAAGTATAGGGAACTTTGTACTGTGACTCCTGCCATTTCAAGGCATCCCTGGCAACAACGGGGTGGACCAACGCGTTCAGCGCGTTCAACAGCGCCGGGTCGGACAATACCTTTGCTGCAATCCAGCCGCGGTTGAGGCTGCCGGAATCCGTGTAAGCCTCCCGGCCAAAATGTCCGACAATACCCGCGCGAAGCTGAGCGTCATGCTCCATCAGCCACTTCGCTCTCGCATCGGCGTAATATACCGGGATGCGGAGGGTTTCAAAAATTTTGCAGGCAGTTGTTTTACCGCTGCCGATACCGCCGGTTATTCCAACATGAAGCATTGTGGCGCATTTGTGCGCAATTTACTATTTTTGTGCTCAAACAGAGATATGGCAAAATTTCGCACCAACCACCAGGCTACGGGAAAGGGTACTGCGCTGAAAGCCGGCTTGCTCCTGGTCATATTTTTTGGGGTACTCTGGGCAGTCTTACGCGCCTATTCCCATTAAAAATAAACGTTTTTACAGACAATTTGTGCGGCCCCCCCTTTAGCCACGCCGCCTGTCTGTCACAAAATGCCTTAAATTTCAAGTTATGCAGCAAAAAGAAAAATTCCTCGAAGCGCTCACCACGGGATATACCTTCAAAGGGGCTTCGATATTTCTGGGGGCGCCAATGCTTAATGGCGAATGCATGCCCGAAGCGCCGGTAAAGGCGCCTCTGCGTATGTTCAACCGACATGGCCTGATCAGCGGGGCTACCGGCACCGGAAAAACCAAAACCCTGCAAGTTTTGGCGGAACAGCTCTCGGCATCCGGCGTACCGGTGCTGATGATGGACGTAAAAGGCGACCTTAGCGGGATTGCTGTGCCAGGCGTGCCGAACGCACGTATAACGGAAAGACATGAAAAAATCGGGTATCCATTTGTCCCCGCCGACAACCCGGTCGAATTCCTGAGTTTATCCGATGAAAAAGGCGTAAGGCTTCGTGCTACCGTCACCGAGTTCGGCCCTGTCCTGCTCTCGCGCTTGATGGAGCTCTCCGACGCACAATCCGGCATCCTTGCCGCGATATTCCAGTATTGCGATGACAATGACATCCCATTGGTTGACCTCGAAGATCTGAGGCGTTCGATCCAGTATATTACAGGGCCGGGAAAAGCGGAAGTAGAGGCAAAATATGGGGCGATGTCGTCGGTATCTTCAGGGACGATCCTCCGAAAAATCGTCGAGCTGGAGCAACAGGGCGCCGATAAATTTTTTGGCGAGCCTTCGTTTGATGTGGATGACCTTTGCCGTTTCGACGACAAGGGCAGGGGCATAATCTCCATCGTGCGGCTGACCGACATTCAGAGCAGGCCGAAGCTGTTCAGCACATTCATGCTCCAGCTCCTTGCGGAGATTTACAGTACCTTCCCGGAAGAGGGGGACCCCGAGCTGCCCAAGCTGGTCTTGTTCATTGATGAGGCCCATCTTATCTTTGAGGAAGCGACGGAAGCGCTGCTGGACCAGATTGAAGTCATCATGAAGCTCATCCGTTCCAAAGGGGTAGGGGTATTTTTCATCACCCAAAACCCCGTAGATGTGCCCGACGCCGTACTCGGGCAATTGGGCATGAAAGTCCAGCACGCCCTGCGCGCATTTACGGCCAAAGACCGCAAAGCTATTAAGCTCGCTGCCGAGAACTTTCCGGTTACGGAATACTATGCGGTGGACGAGTTGCTGACCCAGCTCGGAACGGGAGAGGCGCTGGTCACCGTACTCAATGAGAAAGGTATCCCCACACCACTTGCCTACACTTTACTGCGCGCGCCACAGTCGCGTATGGATATCCTGAGCGAAGAAGAGCTGAGCGCCATCGTCCGGAAATCGCAGATTGCCGTCAAATACAAAGAACAAGTGGACCGCGAGAGCGCAAAAGAAATCCTCCACCAAAAAATGGAAGTTTTGCGGGAGGAGGAAAATGCCGGGGAACGCCGCAAAGCGCTCGAGCAGGCGAACAAGGCCTCCTCACGCACCCAAAAAGGCGAGCGCAGTTTTATCGAAGAAATCATCCGGCATCCGACGACCCGGGAAGTTGGGCGCACCGTAGCGCGCGAATTGACCCGCAGCCTGCTCTCGGTATTGGGGGTGCGGTCCTCCCGGCGCAGGTAACCCCGGTTAATCCGGCATTTTATACGCTTTCCGGAACAGCGCCCAGGGCTTGACCTTATATTCGTTGGAGCCAAAATATACCAGGATCGGCATCAACTCCTGAGGGGTTTTAAAACCAGGTATAACCTGTATCACCTTGAGGTCTTCGTCGAGAAATACCAATGCAGGAAAGGTCATCCTGCCATTGAGCAAGGTGTAGGCCAGCTCGTTATAGGCGCGGGTGCCGACCTTTGCCTGCCCGTAGGTGCGGCCGTTGAACGTGATTTCAGAACGCTGCTCGGCATCGAACTGAACCAGGTTGTAATGCTCATTCAGGTATTCTGCGACCCCGCGGTGGGTAAAAGTTTCCGCATCCATTTTTTTGCACCAGTTACACCAGTTGGTATAAATACTGATCAGCGTTTTGGATTTCGTCCCGGAAACCTGTTGGGTAGTTCCCCAATCGCCCCATCTCAATTTGTACGATGGTGTGGTGTAGCTATTATGCTTAGGCAGGAACGATTTTTGACCGAGTAGGACGGTCGAATGCGTAAAGGGCAGGACGATTAACAGGAATATCCGATACATACCGTACATGATCAAGAATTATTCAGAAGGTATAGCCGGGGATAATAGATTTTTTGCGATTGCATTGTAAATAAACAAATCCCGAGCGGGATTTATGGTCAAAATTGGCGATTTTAAAGGAAGTTTAACGGGTAGGCCGGTGGAAATAATACCGGACCCTGTCGCTGCCCAGATAAAATTCCTCGGAATGCCCGACCGGGAGCGAAGGGGGGCGCCTGCCGTCCGGGAGCGCCCGAACGCCCGAGGTGATCACCCTCGCTTCGTCCCAAAAACCTTCCCGGATAAAATCTCCAAGAGTAGTGGGGCCGCCCTCTATGAGCAGAATGCCCACGGAATGCCGGTATAATGCTTCGAGCAATTCCCCCAGGTTATCCGCTGCGACCCGATGAACAGCAGGTATTTTCAGGGCCGGGCCCTCCAGTCCCTTTTTATGCACCAGTAGGGTAGGGAACGCCCCGTCGAAAAGATGAAGATGGGGCGGAAGTACACCATTTGGGGCCATTACGATCCGCAGCGGGGATTTCCCATAGTAATAGCGGTTATTTAGTTCAGGATTATCGGATGTTGCCGTTCCGGCGCCGACCAGGATGGCATCTGCTTCCATCCGCCAGCGGTGAACAAGCCGTCTGCTGTAGGCATTGCTGATCCAAAAAGGATGGTTTGTCTGCGGTGCCATAAACCCGTTTGACGTTTCTGCCCATTTCAGGATGATATAAGGCCGCTTTTCACAGGTAAAAATCGTACGCGGAGAAATTAGTAATTTTCCCATTGTTTCCAAAACCCCTGTTCTTACCTCAATCCCGGCCTGGCGCAGCACAGCGATACCGCGCCCGTTGACCTCCGGGGAAGGATCCTGACAGGCAACGACCACGCGGGGAATACCCTGTCTGACGATCAGGTCGGTGCAAGGGGGCGTCTTGCCGTGGATACAGCAGGGCTCCAGAGAGACAAATAACGTACTCTGCCGGATCAGGGGCCGGTCTTTTACCGGTACGCTTGCCAGTGCGTTTACTTCCGCATGCGGGCCCCCAAACTTTTGGTGGTAACCTTCCCCGAGAATGCGTCCGTCATGAACGAGTACAGCGCCAACCAGTGGGTTGGGGGAGGCTTGCCCCGCCCCTTTACGGGCCAGGTCAAAGCACCTTCGCATGATTTGTTCCTCTACAATCCACTGCATTTTGGCATTTTTTTAAAAGAATATATTGGCAAAAGATGATAAATAAAAAATCAAATTAAGCAAAATTCAAAGTTTTTGTACTTTTATGCCGATTGACACAGCCCATATTCCCCTTGTAAGCGACATTTGGAGTTAATATAGGTATTCTTTTCCCACTATGCTGGGATCTCATGAACGGTTTTTGGGGACTGTCCCTTCAGCGCCGCATTCCGAAATATGCCTGCCGCATACTTCTGGTCAGGTCTGTTCTATGCGGTAAAACAGCAGAGGCACACGACGGGATTGTTGCCGGGCGGCAGCATAGCCTTGATAGGTGCGCTTTGGGCCCGAGGGTTACAGGCCAACAATCCCCGATGTACTGCAAAGACAAATTTTGCCTGGGCCGGCCGTTGTTTGAGCTTATCTGCTTAACCGTATCCGGCGACTGTCCGTTCCGGGCAGTCTTGTGGCCAGGCCACAAGCATAAAAGCCCCATCTGCTATCTTATTGTTCACCTAAAACTTCAATTTGTGCTTTACAAGGTCAAACTTAAGAACTCTGATGAAACGGTTTTGTTAGATGATCAATGTTATGAATTTCTTACCAGCGATCCTTATCTCGTAAAAGTTGATTTCGTCAATAACCTGAGAAGACATTCAAGTGGATGTGCGGTATTTCAGAAAACCTGGAGAAAAGCTGACGGAAGCTATAAAACCGAAACGATTTACCTCCACAAATTACTCGCCGAAAAGTTTCTGGGCAGCTCGAAGTCTGCTGAACGCAACCTAGTAGGCGCAAAGAATGGCAACAAGCTCGACTGCAGGTTGGAGAACCTGGCGTACCGTTCGCGTTCCATTGCAAGCCGCAAACGCAAAACGAGCAGCAAGGCGGGTTATACCGGGGTGTATAAAGAGAACAACCGCTATCGCGCCGTGATTTCAATCAACCGCAAGTCGGTACATATCGGGATGTTTGCTACTGCCGAAGAAGCTGCACTCGCCTACAACAAAATGTCCAGAAAATTATACGGGGAAGAAGGAAAACTGAACGTCGTCAAACCCAAAGTGCAGGACGATATGAACATTCAGAAAGGAAAGAATGCCGTGCGTACGCGGGGAAGAAAAAAGAAAACGGACGACCCCGGCTAATGTTTTATCGCCCTGACCATTTCGCGCTTGCCGGGCGGGCCCGGCAGCACTTCGATTTCAAAGCCCAACGCCCGGAGGGTTCTCTTGACTTCTCCTTTGGCGCAGTATGTGACCATTGTGCCGCCCGGGCGAAGGGATGCGTAGAAATGTACAAGGACGTCGCCTTTCCAAACCTCGGGCTGGGCACCGGGTGAAAAAGCATCATAGTAAATCACATCGAACGGGCCAACCCCGCGATACGCTTCGAACTTGCCCTTAGTTTTCCTGAACTGGAACTTTGGCCCGAGAAACACAGGGCAATCCCACGCTTCCCGATGGATGGCACTGAAAACCCCCACCTCTTCCGGAACACCGAGGACGGAGGGGTAATTGAGTTGTGCCGCAAATTCCGCTTCCAGGGGAAACGCCTCCAGCGCCTCGTAATATATTTCTGCCTGAACAGGTTTTGCCGCGAGGTAACTGAGAAATACATTGAGGCCTGTACCCAGACCTGCTTCCAACACGGCTACCTGCCTGCCTGCATATAAATACGGCCGAAGGCCCGCCTCGATAAAAACGTGCATGGACTCTCGAATAGCGCCGTATTTCGAGTGGTAGCTTAGGCCATGAGCCTCAGCGACAACCGTATGCGAGCCATCCTGGGTCAAAAATATTTCAGGACCGGTGTGCACCCTGATCCTAAAAGATGTGCGCAACCATCTGCAGGATTTCCCCTGGAAGGTCCCGGAGGAAAAACTTGGTGGGGCACCCGACGCCGCGGTTGCAGGACTGTGCGAGAAGCGTTGCGAACAAAATGGCGGCTAAAAGCGTACGTTCCTTGATGATTCGGCGGATCATAATCGTTTTTTCTGTGATTGGGCCAGCCGGCCTGAATTAAAATCTTGGTTAAAACGAACTGGCTGCAAATATAGTATAAACAGGCGAGGAATTTATACACCTGCACCATACGCCGGTCGAAAAGTACCTAAAAACCCTTTGTCCAAAACTTTTTAGCCATTTACTTTCCACCACTTCCCCCAGACTTTCTATTTTTGCCGCGCGAATGGAGAAAACCAGGCGCAATCAGAATGTATCATACAAGAAAATCAACATTATGTCCAGAGAACTAACGCTTAGGGACGCCCTTCGCGAAGCGATGATCGAAGAGATGCGCAGGGACGAAACGGTATTCCTCATGGGGGAAGAGGTTGCCGAATACGATGGTGCATACAAAGTAAGCAAGGGAATGCTCGACGAGTTCGGCGCCAGGCGCGTGGTGGATACCCCCATCGCAGAACTTGGATTCGCAGGTATCGGGGTAGGGGCCGCAATGAACGGCCTGCGTCCCATCGTCGAATTTATGACCTGGAACTTTGCAATTCTCGCTTTCGACCAAATCGTGAACAACGCGGCAAAAACTTTGTCCCAGTCCGCGGGGCAGTATAAATGCCCGATCGTTTTTCGGGGCCCTTCAGGCGCTGCCGGGCAATTGGCTCAACAGCACTCCCAGACGTTCGAAAGCTGGATGGCAAATGTGCCGGGGCTGAAAGTAGTCAGCTGTATTGACCCCGCAGATGCCAAAGGCTTACTGAAATCGGCAATCCGCGACGACGACCCGGTCTGTATGATGGAGTCCGAGCTGATGTACGCGCATAAAGGCATCGTGCCCGAAGGGGAATACCTGGTTCCGATCGGCAAAGCTGCTGTCCGCCGGACAGGAAGCGATGTGACGCTGGTCTCGTTCAACAAAATGGTCCTCACTGCGCTCGAAGCCTCAGAAGCGCTGGAAAAGGAAGGGATCTCCGCAGAGGTCATAGACCTTAGGACGATCCGCCCGCTCGATATTGGAACAATCGTGGCATCGGTCAGGAAAACGAACCGATTGGTCGTGATCGATGAGTCATGGCCTTTTGCAGGGGTTTCGGCGGAGGTTGCTTACGTCATCCAGCGCAATGCTTTCGATTACCTCGACGCACCGGTGATCCGCATTAACGCCGCAGATACCTCCCTGCCGTTCGCACCTACCCTGGTAGATGAATACCTGCCCAATCCTGCAAAGATTATCAAGGCGGTGAAAGAGGTCATGTACGTGCGCAAATAAATACCGGCTGTCGTGTCCCCTCCCCAACCAGGGTTGTGCTGATTGCCTATGCTTCTGCGGCGGCAATCAGTGCAGCGATGGCTGCTTTGCCGGCCGCAGGTGTCTCCTGCAGCGGCCCTCTTGCAAAACCGCCGCTATAGCCTCTCAGGGCGCAGGCATGTTTTAACCCCGGGACCCCGTATGTTGCCGTCACGGCATGATTGACGGGTGCCCATCGGCGGTACAGCCGTTCTGCGGCGGCGGCATTACCGCTTTCGTACAGCGCCTGGATCTCAATAAGGGCCTCCGGGGCGCAGTTGGCCAGGGCCATGATCCCGCCCGTCACGCCAAGTACAAGGGCAGGGTACCAGATGCCCGCCGTACCGACGAGAACCTGAAAGGAGGGGTCTGCCACGCGCTGGAATTCCACCAACTGGGCAACGTTGCCGCTGCTGTCCTTCATGCCGACAATGTTCGGGTGCCTGCTCAATGTCTCAACGGCGTGGCTGGATAAGTTGATCTGCGTATATTTCGGGACATTGTACAACAGGACAGGGATTTCCACCGCATCGGCTACTTCCTGAAAATGTCGGATAAGTTGTTCGTCTTTATAGGCATCCCGATAGTAAAAAGGTGTGAGCACCAGTGCCGCTGATGCACCTTCACCTTGTGCCGCCCGCGTAAAACGGATGGTCTCCGCTGTAGATTCCATTCCGGTGCCCGCGAGGATCACCTTCCCGGGAGAAGCAGTTGCGGCTGTTCGGGCGATCAGCGACAACTTCTCTTTTTCACTCAGCGAAGCAGCTTCGCTGTTTGAGCCCAGGACCAGATAGCCGGCGGGCCCCTGCGTGTTCCAGCGCAAAATATTGCGTTCGAGGGCTTCAAAATCAACGGCGCCGCTCTGGTCGAAAGGGGTTACCATTGGAGGGATGACCCCCCGGATTTGCTTGAATGCTTTCATGATATAAAGCTGATTTTCTGTGTGATAGACTTGTTGTGGCGGGTAATCGGGACGGAAGAAGCCCTGTTTTTAGTCCACGTGAAGGCTTACAAAGAAGCATACCCCGGCTATGCAGGCACAAAAAGGTGCCGGACAGGCGAAATAGAACCATTTTACCCCGGAAAACCACGTCTCAACAAAGCTGACAAACCCACCAGGCAAAACCTGGTAAGCGGAAGAACCGCTTCCAGGCCCGAATTTATCCAAAATCCCCCAATCAACAAAAAATATCCTTCAACATTATTTCGGGCTCACCTGTTCCTTCAGTACCTATCTTTAAACCAAAATAACCGATGACCTGGTATGGTACAAATATTCATTACGGGGGGCACTTTCGATAAAGCCTATAATTTTCTCACCGGTACCCTGGATTTTAAAGATTCCAACGTTCCTGAAATGCTCGAACGCGGCCGCTGTACCCTTGAAACAGATGTCAAAACCCTGATGATGGTGGACAGCCTGGAAATGACGGATGATGATCGTTCTATAATCGCCCATAATTGCAGGCGCTCCCCACACCTCCAGATTTTGATTACCCATGGCACCGACAGTATCGTGGAGACAGCCGCCTTTCTCGCGCACGCCGATATCACCGGAAAAACGATTGTCCTTACGGGTGCGATGGTCCCCTATGCCTTTGGAACTTCCTCCGACGGATTTTTTAACCTGGGCAGCGCCCTGGCTTTTGTCCAAATCCTTCCTGCAGGGGTCTATGTGGTCATGAATGGCCGGTATTTCCACTGGCATGCCGTGAGCAAAAACCGCAAAACCGGAAATTTTGAAGAACCAGGCGCTTAGTACGGGCTTTTTTGTATTTTTGAAAACGGTGCGGTTGTGTAAAAAGCCTCTTCTTGGCGCTCCGCGCCAAATTATGTTTTGAGAGAC
>JBMOJO010000206.1:0-6423 GCA_049315745.1 Saprospiraceae bacterium
TCTCAGAAGAATATTCTGCCGCCGAAGGCGGCAAAAGACTTTTTACACAACCCCTTACCTTACGAGCAGGCCGGCTTGTAAACCCGAGGTTCAGGATTTTCCCAATGCCCTGCGGGCAAAATCTGCCACGGAAGTCGGTTTGATATCAAAGGTAGCATAAATTTCCGCACAATCCATTGGAATACCGTCTGCGGAGGCCAGCATGAGCGACGTATAAATACTTTCAATCGGGTTCGTGGCCTGTGCCAATTGATACTTCAGACCGTCAGAAGGAACGGCAGTAACTTCATACGCCCGGCCATCAATACCTTCAAATATTTCCACGACCTGCCGGTAGCTCAGGTTGTCCGGTCCACCGAACGGGATATATTTGTTTTTTGCCTGCGGATGCCCGACGCAGGCTACTGCGAGCTGGGCAACATCCCCCAGGGATACAAAGGCGACCGGGTTATTGGCCTCTCCAAAAATTACAACCTTCCCGGAAGGATAATCGAAACCCACGATCGGGCTAAGCCAGGTTTCCATAAAATTATTGGCCATAATGGACGTGTAAGCCATTCCACTGCGCTCCATTGCTTTCTCCACGGTACGTTTGGCGTCGTTCAGCGCATGGGGGTGGTTCCTGGAATCCGGAAAAGCGATCAGGATAAACTGTCCGGCGCCCGCGTTTGCGGCAGCGTGCACAAGATTCACCTGGCCGTCTTGATCTACGCTTACCACATCGTCTCCTTCCTGACGGGACACCATGGAAGTAACAGTAGAAATCACGGTCTCTGCCCCGTCGCAAGCCGCTTTCAGACTTTTCGGATCTTTTAAATCACCGAATACCAGTTCACAACCCCAATCCTTTAACTGTGATAACCTTTCCGGGTTTGAACTTTTCCGGACCAGCGCCCGGACATCTACCCCTTTTTCACGTAATTGCCTGCAAATTTCTGAGCCTAAATAACCCGTTGATCCAGCTACAAGTACCATAATTATTGATTTTTTTGTGAAAAAATAGGATCTCCAAAATCAGGAGGCTGTCTTATCAGTCGTTCGCTGCCTACGGCCGCGGAATTTTATATTGAAACCGTGTTTGATTCATTGATTTTGCTTCGCAAAATCAATGAATCAAACACGGTTTCAAATAATTATTTGGCGCACAGCGCCGAATATTGACTTATGCAGCGACCCCGCTTCAGTCGCCCACGTAAAAACATAGTTAGCCGGAAAACAATTCCAACATCAACGCGACAAAAATCAATCCAATATTTACGACAAAAAAGCGAATACTCCTGCCGACATCAGTAAACTTCCGGATGGCGATTTTTGAATTGATGTGAATTTGTTCGGCGATCTGTAAATTGAATTTTTCTTTATCTTCGATGATAGCCCTGCTTTCGTCATAATAATCTTGTGGGGTCGGATATTTAGAGCCGATAATCCCAAAGAAAATAACCGAGTCGCCCCCTGCTTTCAGGAAGCGTGGATTAATGCAGCGAAGGGCGAAATAAAAAGAAGCGATTCCCGATGCAAAAGAGAAAATTCCGAGAACGAGCGTTAACGGATTTTTTGCGACCAGCGCAAAAATATTGGCTGCATTGAGGTAAATCACAGTGGAAAGCACCCCGTAAGCCGTAATCATCAATCCAGCTTTTGTCTCGGAATGCTTGATGGACTCAAGCGTATTTTGCAGGATGCTCCAGTAGGTGAGATCGCTTTTCATTTTGCGGCATAGTTACAGATATCATCAAAACAGTTCACAATATACTGAATTTTGGCAACTATTTACAATATGTTTCCTCGGCTTCGCCGCGAAGGATTTTTTCGGTGAGGTTGTGCCTAAAAGCTATCTCCGCACAAATCGCCCTGCAGGCTTACCGGTCGGCTCCCCGCTTTCAAGCACCTGGACGCCATTCACAAAAACATGCTGTACGCCCACTGCGTATTGATGTGGCTGTTCGAAAGTGGCCCGGTCGGCGATCGTTTTGGGATCAAAAAGGACCATATCGGCAAAATAACCGGGCTGCAGCCTGCCGCGCTTTGCAATGCCGAGATGTTCGCAGGGCAGGGCACTGAGTTTATGCACCGCTTCTTCCAGTGGGATGACCTTTTCTTCACGGACGTATTTGCCCAGCAAGCGCGCAAAATTCCCATAAGCGCGGGGATGTGTACCGGATTTGATAAAAACACCTTCGGCAGCCAGGGCGCCGGCATCGGAGCCAAAGCTCATGTACGGAAGTTTCATCTGCTTTTTCACATTATCCTCGGACATCAGGAAATACACCGTACCTATGCGCGTTCCGTCTTCGATTACCAGTTCGATCGCTGTTTCTTCCGGGCTTTTGCCGCGCAGTGCAGCCACCTCGGCCAGGGTTTTACCGGTGTAGGGCTTGAGCGCTTCGGTCTTAAACTCTACCAATAAGAGATTTTCTGCACCACCTGCCGCGTAGTAGAGGTTCTCCCAATCCTGGGCATCGGTTTTCATTTCTGCGATCACTTGAGCGCGGATTTTCGGGTCCTTCAGCCGGGCAGCCCAGGCATCGTAGCCACCTTCCTGAACCCAGGGCGGCATGGAAGCGTCCAGCCCGGTAGCGCCGGCTACATAGTTGTACATATTGGTCGTGATACGGATATCTGCCTCTCTGGCGCTGTCAATCTTGGCGATTACCTGGTCCATCTTGGGCCAGTTGGATTTACCCCCCGCTTTGAGGTGGTAAATTTCCGCCGGCAGGCCACCTTCCTTTGCGATGCGGATTGTTTCATCTACCGCTTCGAGGATCTTATTGCCTTCGCTGCGCATGTGGGTGATGTACATTCCACCGTATTCAGCGGCAACCTGACAGAGGGCGATCAGTTCCTCTGTGCTCGCATAAAACGCGGGCGCATAAATCAGGGACGACCCGATGCCAAGGGCCCCCTCTTCCATAGCCTGCCGCGCCAGCGCTTTCATGCGGGCCAGTTCCTCCGGGGTGGGCGGACGGTTTTCGTAGCCGATCTCGTGGATGCGCAGGGTGGTAGCTCCTACAAAAGAGGCTACATTCATAGAAACCCCTTTTTTCTGAAGGGTTTGGAGGTATTCCCCCAGCGTTGTCCAGGTAATATCGAAAGCCACATCCCCCTGCTGCGCTTTCATCTCAGTTTTCATCTTTTCATTCAATGGCCCCATAGACCAGCCCTCGCCGAACACCTCCAGCGTCACTCCTTGTTTCAAGTCGCTTAAGCCGCGGGGGTCCACCAGCAGGCTTTCCGTGCCCCAGCTCAGCATATTCACGAAGCCCGGGCTCAGGGCCATGCCCTTGGCATCCACTTCGCGCTTACCTTTGGCGCGCCCAATAGCGCCAATCGCCGCGATCGTATCTGCGTTAACGGCGATGCTCCCGGTATAGGGCTTAGTGCCCGAACCATCGTAGATCATCGCATTTCGGATGACGAGATCGTACTCCGCCGCCGGTTGGCAGGAAAAAAGCAGGGACAGGAGTCCGGTGTACAAAAGGGAGCGAAGGCGCATAAAAAAGGGTTTTCAGGTGAAAAAACGTTCGGAAAATTTGCCGAATATGAACAGCATCGAAGATAAGCAAATTTTGTTTTGCGCTTCGCGCCAAATTTTAGTGGTTGTGTGAAAAGGTTTTTGCCGCCTTCGGCGGCAGAATTTTCTCTTTAGAGACACATGATTTTCATGATTTCGCTTCGCGAAATCATGAAAATCATGTGTCTCTAAAATATAATTCGGCGCGAAGCGCCGTGAAAAAACTTTTTACACATACCTTATAATCACTTGAAGCCGTCGGGGTTCTGTGAAAAGTCTTTTGCCGCCTCAGGCGGCAGAATTTTCTCTTGTGAGACACATCATTTTCGAAATTTCGCTTCGCGAAATTGCGAAAATGATGTGTCTCTAAAAATATAATTCGGCGCGAAGCGCCGTGAAAAAACTTTTTACACATATCTTATAATCACTTGAAGCCGTCGGGGTTGTGTGAAAAGTCTTTTGCCGCCTCAGGCGGCAGAATTTTCTCTTGTGAGACACATGATTTTCATGATTTCGCTTCGCGAAATCATGAAAATCATGTGTCTCTAAAATATAATTCGGCGCGAAGCGCCGTGAAAAAACTTTTTACACATACCTTATAATCACTTGAAGCCGTCGGGGTTCTGTGAAAAGTCTTTTGCCGCCTCAGGCGGCAGAATTTTCTCTTGTGAGACACATGATTTTCATGATTTCGCTTCGCGAAATCATGAAAATCATGTGTCTCAAAAATATAATTCGGCGCGAAGCGCCGTGAAAACACTTTTTACACATACCCAAATAAAATACTCTGCGGCGAAGCCGCAGATACCCCTGGCAAATAGATACCTAATTTTTATACGCAAAACCTCGCGAAGATGGCAATTTATCCAAGTAAATTGAAAATTTTATTTTCAATTTACTTGGATAAAGAATATCTTTGGAAAATGATAACACGATCATTGCGCTCCAAAATCATCCGGGATTTGAAATGGTCGCCGGTAGTAGGGATTATAGGGCCCAGGCAGGTAGGTAAGACCACCTTGGTCAAAAGCTTGCATACGGACATAGAGAAGCCCGTTTTATACCTTGATCTGGAACTTCCCGAGGACAAATTCAAATTGAACGATGCCCAGTCGTATTTATCTTCCCATGTAGATAAATGTGTGATCATAGATGAGATCCAAGTAATGCCGACCCTATTTGCCCTACTTCGGGCGTTGATAGATCAGCAGCGCGAGCCGGCGCGTTTTATCCTTCTGGGATCTGCATCGCCCCATATCATTAAGTTTAACACCGAAACACTCGCCGGTCGAATTTCATATCACGAGCTACCGCCATTTTCTTTTTCTGAGATCAGGGATACTTTTTCCATAGAAGCCCATTGGCTCAAAGGCGGCTTTCCTAATGCCCTGCTTGCACCACAAGCATTAATTTCCCGCAAATGGCTGGAAGATTTCACTGAAACTTTTATCCACCGCGATTTATTGAGGCTTGGATTCGCGGTGCCTTATCCCCTTTTGCGAAACATGCTGTCCATGCTCGCACACTTGCATGGAAACCTTTTGAACGCGAGCAGTTTATCGAATTCGCTTGGTGTGACAGCACCAACGGTCAACAAGTACCTTGAATTATTGGAAGGAAGTTTTCTCATCCGTCGTCTGCCGCCTTATTATGCCAATTTTGGGAAACGGCTGGTAAAATCGCCTAAAATTTATATACGAGATAGCGGGCTGCTTCATTATTGGCTTAAGATTTTTGATATGGAGGCGCTTTATGGTCATCCTTCAGCAGGCGCGTCCTGGGAGGGATATGTCATAGAGCAAATCATTCGCGAAGCCCCTGAGTTCAGCGATTTTTATTTTTATCGCACCCAGAACGGCGCTGAAGTTGACCTGTTGATGATTACCCCAAGGTCCCTTAAAGTATGCATCGAGATAAAATTTTCTGTTTCGCCTGCTATTTCCAGGGGATTTTTCTCTGCCATAGGAGATTTGCAACCTGCATTCAAATACGTCATTACCCCGGGTGGAGAATCCCTTGTGCGCGGGGATGGCCTTAGAATTTGCTCGCTGTCGGATTTTTTACATACGGAATTGCCTGGGTTGGGGGGATGAAGTCCTGGAGCATCACATTTGATTGGATGGGTCGAAGATAAGGGCCAACGAATTCCAAACTTATCGCATTTGGCGAGTTAAATTCCGCAATTTTTTGAAGTTAGGGATTAATAGCTTGAACGCTTTGGGGGAACAGCATCTTTGAAATCCCATAAAGAGGTTTGCACCACAATTTTCCATGAACCGTTGTGACGTTCCAAAACCCTCATTTCTGTAGTTTCAAGTTTTTGAGCGGGAGCTTCTTCTATTATTGTCCTGAAATGCACTAAAGCCACATCACCGCGAATCTGGATATTCCAATCAGCGTTTGTAACCTTAGGGCTTTCTGTTTTTGGTACGCTGGCCTTATTATCGAATATAAATTTTTTTGCCGTGCTCTTCAGTTCCTCCAGGTTCCTAAATGTAATGACATCGCCGGGCTCGCCACCATTGGTCACACACCATAGAAAACCGGGTACCGAGGCATAACTTTCCGACCATCCCTCAAAATTTTTATTCTGAAAATATTCCGCCTCGTTAAGAATTACTTTTTTTACACTTTCCTCATCTAAATTTTGGGCATTAACACAGGTAAAGGCGAGCACACATACTAAAAAAGATGAAGCAAACATTTTTTCAAACATTCTCATAATGGATTATTTTAAAGGATAATGTAAATCAAGATTTTTTTGAAAAGTGTACACCCTTCAAGATGGATAAATCTGGAGAAGTTCTTTGAACAATCTGTAAAGAGTAAATCAGGGGAAATTTTAGTTTCTTACACATATACTCCACCGCAATAGGATTTGTGCAAAAGTGATTTGATAAAAAAGAGTAAGC
>JBMOJO010000207.1:0-6407 GCA_049315745.1 Saprospiraceae bacterium
GGCCACCATTTGTCTGCGTGCCGATATTGCTCCGCGTCGGCGTCATATTCGCAGGCGTGGTAAACTTCAGTTTATAGGTACCGTTGATGAGGCCGCTGAAGTAGTATTCTCCCGTTTGCCGGCTTGACGCAGGTCCCGTCGTTGTCGTTGGATACATCACATCATCGCCATTGCCAACTACACCATCCGGCCCTGCCCAGGTCAACATTACCTCGACACCATCTATCCCCGGCTCGCCGGCATCCTGTGTACCGTCAAAATCGTAATCTTCAAATACCAAATTTCCGATTTGGCCCAAGGGGAATTTATAGTCTTCGATTTCACCAATTGGCGGCGTTTGAGTTTGGCTGCTCGGCAATAAGCCCCCCGAAGGACTTAAACGGAAGCGCACCATTGCGTTACCCTCATAAAAGGTCGCACCGGAAGGTACGTCGAAAGTCAATTTCTCCCCACTCAGGCCACCGATCGGCACCGTTGCACCACCCATGGAGAAGCTCCCCGTAGTCAGTTGCTCGTTACTTTCAAAAGTACCACTTCCATCAAAATCCACCCAGGCCTGCAGCACTGCAGCAGCTGCTGTATTGTTTACGGCAGTCACCATAAATGCTGCTGTTGTGCCGGGAACCATAGGCGTTGCGAGCATCACCCCATTTTCATCATCACCGGCTGGGGTAGATGTACCGAACGTCTGTAAGCCTGGATCACCGTCGTCTCCACCTCCCATACTACCGCTCATAGGATCGGGGATACCATCTGTCTCATAATCCACAGATGCCCCGAGTATCAGGTTAGGAGATAGCGCATGCCGAGGCGGCGAATCGGTTCCGGAGGTATTGTAGGTGTCCGGAAGGTCTCCAAAATCAACAGGGCAACCCAAAAGGGGGATATTGTTCAGTACCACGTCATCTCCACTTACCACAAATGTGAATGAAGTGTAATACGGGTTTGCCCCCACGGAATAGTCGTCCAGATAAAGCCCGTCGGTAGAAGTTGACCCGATACTATCGGTAACACCATCTGTGGTAGTCAGATAGGGCGTACCGGAGGGAATAGGTACAGGTGAAAGGGTATAGCCTGATGGCACAGTGATATTGATGGTGTAAAGACCTACACCCTGGGTAAATTCAAAATTGTAATATCCGGTTGAACCGTTATTAATCATCATGACCGATCCTGTTGGCCCTGTCGTAGTGACCAGGCCTCCGGGAATAATTTCACCTGTTTCCAGGCAATAGAAATACCCTAAGGGATCTGTAAAGACCATCACCAGATAATCTTCAACTTCACCGTTCATTGCTGCACCCACTGCCGCAGAATTACCCGTACCCAGATTGTCCGTCGTCAGACGGAAACGTGCCCCAACATTTACTCCTGAAGCAGCATCAGGAGGTACCATCACGCTGAGTGGCACGCTAGAGGTGCCGTTGGCCACAGGAACGCTTAGAAATTCACTAGGATCCCCAAAATCTCCGTCATTGTTCCAGTCAAAAAAGGCATAAAGCGTTGCTGCGCCCCCTGTCATATTCATCAGGTTGATGCTCATTTCGGCCGTTTGCCCGCGCCGGAAAACAGGAAATGTAATACCGTCCTCATCATCGCCTTCTGCATCGGTGTCGTCGCCATTGGCCAGGGCAGATGGCTGTCCATCGGCATCCCTATCCACCGTAGCGCCAATCTTTAATCCTGGTACGATCACATGCCAGGGACCATTATCGGCCAGCGATGTTTGGTAATTACCGGTACCTGTGGAGGCGCCGGTATCTGGAAGGTCGCCGTAATCCACCTCTTTCACCTGCACCAGATAATCTTCTACTTCGCCGTCAGGGGAAAAGCCCGTCGCCTGGTCCACAGAATCCTGGACCGTGCCAATCCGGAAGCGTGCCCCAATATCCTGCCCGATTACCGCACCTGCGGGTACGTTGAACGTCAGCATTGCCCGCCCGCTTTCCTCGACCGTTACACTAGTTACTTCGTCTGCGTCGCTAAAGTCTTTATCGTTGTTCCAGTCTATGAAACCATACAGGTAGGCCGTGGCATTGGTCACCACCGCCACATTAAATACTGCCGACTGGCCGGCAAAAAGCATCGCAGGCTCCGTGACCCCGTCTTCGTCGTCCGGCGTACCGGTGCCGTCGTCGCCCCCGTTCAGTTCCCCTGCGTTGGGGTCGGACTGCCCGTCGGCCTCCGTGTCTACTGAGGTGCCGAGATAGACGACAGGCGTACCGGGGACACCGTGTACCGCTCCGTTTTGTGCCGAGGTAACCGGGTAGCCGGTAGGCAGATCGCCATAGTCCCTCGCCGAGGAACTACTGAACCCAATATCCAAACTATGGTTGTTTTCCCCGGAAAAACCGGTCGAAAAGGCCACTACTGCATTAGCACCCGAAGTGGCCCCATCCGAGTCCCGGATATCGGTGAATCGGTTGTTGTCGGATTGGCCCCCGGAAGCGGCCGAGTTGGCTGGCGACAAAGTCCTGTCCTGAAGGGCCGACTGGGTGTTCGCGATGCGGATCTCGTAGGCCCTGGAAAATTCTACCCGGTCGTTGTCGGCGTAATAACTCCAGTTTTCAATTTTGCCGTAGTTGTTTGTCCCGGACTTGCTAAAGAGGTAGCGGCCAGTTGCATCGGTTTGGGTCTCTGCCACTTTGGTATCGGCTGTACCATTGTTGTCGCTGTCCGTCCACAGCTCCAGGGTAACATTGGCGAGGCCTGCTTCCCCCGGATCTTGGAGACCATCGTTATCGCTGTCCTCCCAGACCAGGTTGCCGATTTCAATCGGGGCGGCCGTCGAGTATCCGTCAATATCCCCCAGTCCGATACCTTTACCGAAGGTGAATGCGTTGTTTCCGGCATCCTGGTACAGTTGGTAAGGCAAGGAAGAAGAACCGTTTAAAATATTGAAACGAAGAAGGCCACCGGCGTCAACTTGATTCTGAACCGGGTCAATATTGGTAGAAACGATGAGATTGGAGCCGGCGCAGTGGAAGGTACTGCCCATGGAAGTTTCCGAGTGGTTAAGGTTGGTGTTGTAATCGCTCCAATAAAATTCCCCTCCGCCAGGACCTTGGGGGGCTGTTGGCCCCCCGGGGCCGGCGTTTGTCGTACCCGTTCCGGAGCTTGTATAAGGGCCTGCGACCCCGGCGCTTTCCAACGCATACATGCCTGTGGCAGGGTTATACCAGGTTCGGAGCAGTTCACCGCCTACTACGCAGGTCGTCAACTGGTTGATATCCCTGGTAGCCAAGGGCTGCTCGTTGCGATGCCCCGTCTGAAATCCGTTACGGTCCGCAAGGACCAAGTGCAGGGAGCCATCGCGGTCAAATTCGATATCGCTAAGGATAGGTTGCTCGTGTACAGAAACGAACCCCTGATTGGTGAAATTGCTGTAGGCATCCGTCCACCGATGCCATTTGCGCGTTCCACTTACAAGGCTAAGTGGAAGCCCTTTGTCCCATCCCATGTTTGAAATAGAGAAGATCGGGGTGCTGTTCCAACTATCCGAGGCAACGTCGTACTTATAGACATACAGCCTTAGATCGGCATCTGTCCCACCGGAGTTTTCACCGGTACATATTACCCCGAGGTAGAGGAACCCGTCTTTATATTTCAGGGCCCATGGCCGGGCCACGCCGTTCGGGCAGGAGGGATCGGGAAACGCTGGCAAGGCAGCAGGGGTCCCTGCACTGCCATTAGATTGGACCGGGACTGCATACACTTTTCTATCGAACAAGTTTACCACGTAAACCTTTTGCAGGTCGTCTGAAACATCCATATCGCCCAGGCCCACTTTCCCCACATTGGTGAAGGCCCAGATGTCATAGGAATTTTGGGTTTTATCTGCCGGTAACCCCCTGGCGGCATTGTTTGGTATGGTCCCAACACTGATGCTGTGATCGCTCACCAGGTCGGTCCATTTCCCTACGGTCCCGTTTTCATAAATGGCATAAATCCGGCCCCCGGTTTCCCCAGGCCCCAGACCGGTATGCCTTTTTACCACGGAAGCCGCAAGAACCGTCTTTTTGTCCCGCAAATAGGCCATGCCCCAAGTGGACCCCACCTGCCCCGCCGTGGCAAGCAGGGTAGGTTCTGTTCCTCCCGCACCTTTAGAACCCGAGGCGTTGAACGGGAAACGGATGATCGCAGCCTCATTGGCAGAATTATTTCCGGAAGCGAGTGGATCGCCGGTCACATAACAACTCGTGAACAAATCGGGATTTGAACTGCAAAAATCACCCGCCGAGTTCAGGCCTACAGATAGTGGGACAGGCGTGGTAGCCGCTACTGCATACTGCACCGTAGTGCCTCCTGCAGCCCCGGGCTGTAACCCGGCAGGCAGATTCACACATTCGACCCGGTAAACCCTGCCGCTCACGAGGCCGGTAACCATAAAACTACCATCATTATCCGAGGTCGCAGTACCAGAAGGGGCAGCAAGAGGATCGTCAGAATCATAAGCCCTGATGGTCACTCCGGCAACCCCCGGCTCATAATAAGTGTCCGTAAGCCGGTTGCTCCCTTGTCGGGCCCCGTCGGCATTAAAATCCCTGAATATTGTCCCCGATATTTTTATCTGGGCCGATAGCGGCGAGGTTACCATGCAGGAAAACCCAACAATGAGAAGAGGAACGAATTTTTTATACGACCTGTCTTTCAGGAAAGACAAAGCAATCGAACCTGGCAGGCATAAACCTGCCACCTGGCCAAAAAAAGGTTTCATGAGAGCTGATTTGCTATTGTTTCACCAAAACCATGCATATTCCTAAAATTGATACTGTTCCACACGTCTCTTTTCGCCGCCAAAAGCAGCGTTTCACCTATGAAACAGCCCCATGTTCTTAAGTAACATTTGCTCCAGCAGGTACTCGGGAAATATGCACTGCACTTAACACAGGTAAAATTATAGCATCAAAGAAGAGAAACATCTGCCACCACCGGCATTTCATCACTTTGTCCTTTTTTATATGTGTTTTGGCGGGATAGTGTTAATCGGGATTGATCTCAGGCCTGTCCGTACCTGCAGATTTTCTCAATTCCCGGGGGCTGACCCCATAATATTCCAGAAAGCGCCTGGAGAAATAGCTCTTGTTATTAAAGCCGCTCTCCGTGAGAATCTGGCCGATGGCTTTTTTAGGATGCGCCAGGATCACTTCACGGGCTTTTTCCAGACGAAAGGAAAGCAAGAGCTCCACCGGGGACTTCCCCATTGATTCCTTGGCCTTTCGGAACAACTGGCGCTCGCTCAGATTCAGAAGGGAAGCAAGCTTCCCAATACTTAGCTCTGGGTCGGAATAATGTTCTTCAAAAATCTCGTACAGATCTGTATCAAAAGATGCCTGGGCTTGGGTCTTTTTCGGGGGTTCCTCGGATTTCCCCTCTCCGGAAAAGCTATTTTGTCCGCCGTAAGCGCTTAATTCCCCTACCAGGTCAGACTCTGCAACAAAGCCCGGGTAAAGCAGGATAAAAAAGGCCGCTAAAACTGCATCAATAAAAAATGCCGCATCGCCAAAGTAAACAAAGTAATAAGGCAATAGCCAATAAAGCAGATAAACGAGGGTAATCATTCCAAAAACCCCAACGCGCAGGAAAAAATCAAAAACTAGGAAGGCCTGCAACATCCTCTTCTTCCAATTGGCAAATAACCTCCGAAGACTTCCAACCGCCGGGCGCATTTTAAAAAAACCTGCAACTGAATATCCAATGACGAGTACCGACTTTAAAATAGCATGCTCCCGAAATGTTAAAATACCCCAATCGGCATGCATCGGCCCCTCGTTGATAAATGCCTGAAACAAGACCGTTTTTTCTGCCCCGGAAAGTATCCAATAAGGCCAAAGCTCAGCGGTATGCAATACAAAAGGAAGGAGGTGGGCAAGGTCCATTAACCTGAACCGGTAATTGGGGGTGAAAACTCCTGTAATAAAAAAATAGTACAGCGGCCCATACAAGTACATCAACGGAGAACCCGTTTTGAAAAAATGGGGATGTTCGATAATTAATCGGCTATAAATCAAATAAGTAGTGTACAACACATAGCCTTCCACTAAAAAATAGACCCCCAGAAAGCGAAACCCGCAAGACATACGCCTTATCAGCAAGGAAAGCCCCAGGAAAGTCAAAAACCCAAAGCATACCGCAAATGACCAGTAAATCATACAATCTTTCTTTAGCAGTGCGTCACTACTTACCAGAGGAATCCGCAGCTTCGCTGCGAAGGATTTTATTTGGTCTGCGTGCATTCTGCGCGCACGTTCGCGCGCACAGAATGCACGCAGACCAAATATTATTTCTTGGGGCAATGACATGCTGAATAGATACGAAAAACACGACGGCTTCAAACTTTAATTTGGATGGGGGTTGTGTAAAAAGGTTTTTCTTGGCGCTTCGCGCCAAATTATGTTTTGAGAGAC
>JBMOJO010000027.1:0-26831 GCA_049315745.1 Saprospiraceae bacterium
CAAAACAAAAATTAGGGGCTCTCTCTAAAAAAAGGGTGGGCGCAGAAGGATTCGAACCTCCGACCCCCTGCTTGTAAGGCAGGTGCTCTGAACCGGCTGAGCTATGCGCCCTCAATCGAAGCGAATGCAAATGTAGGCGAGATTTTGTTATCAGTCAATAGGGGTTGTTCTTTTTTTAAAAAAAATTGCCTGATTATTGTAAGGTCCCGGCATACTCCCGGAAGATGACTGCCAGCATCAGCTGCCCCACGATACGGATGGTATTGGGGTCTATAGACTCGAGGGTATCCTTATCGGTGTGCCAGTGAGCGGGAAAACCCGTAGGCGTATCCTGTGGGCGGCTGATAATGTCAATCATAGGAATCCCTGCAATCGTATTGACGAAATAATGATCATCGGTAACAGCGCTGACCTGGTCGTTCACAAAGAGGTTGCCATATCCCATATTCTGGGCCAGGGACCATACTTTATTCACGACCGGTGCAGCATATTGCAGGGAAACCTGCTCTTTGCCAAAGCGTGCCCCCTTCCCGCCGACCATATCGAGCAAGATCCCGTAAACAGGCCGGATACCCGTAGTATAGTGCATATTCCGCGACCAGTGCTGGGCACCCATCCCCCAGGAATTGATATCGTTGCCATCATCCTCGCCGTAATCTTCTACATCGAAGAAAACGATATCCACTCCAAAATCTATAGGTGCCTGCTGCAACTGCCTGGCCACTTCCAACAATACCGCTACACCACTGGCACCATCATCGGCACCCATCACCGGCTTGGACCTGTCGCCGGTGTTGAGGGGGGAATCGGAAATATGGCGGGTGTCCCAGTGTGCTGCCAGCAAAATGCGCCTTTCTGCTTCCGGTCGGTACTGTGCAATAATATTGGTGGCTCGCAGGTTTTCTCCGGTATATGCTTTAGCCGTAAAATCTTGCGGGATTACCCTGGCACCAAAACCCTCCAACTTCCCGACCAGCCAGTCCCGGCATGCCCGGTGCGCTGCCGTATTGGGTACCCTGGGCCCAAATTCGAGCTGCCTGGCCAGATAGGCCATGGCGCTATCCCGGTCAAAACGCGGCACCTTAACATCAACCGTCTCCTGCGGAGCAGACACGTTTTCCTGACGGCTTTCCGAACCTCCCTTTTTACATCCGGAAAAGACCATAGCCACAAAAAGGGCATATATGGCAGAATAGACCAAGCGATTGCGGATCATAGATTTTAAACTGTTCTGTTACAAAATTTAATGCTTAAAATGTTGCCAGCCCTGTGCCTCGATTTTATGCACATTCCCTCCTTTTGTGTGCAATTGTACCCCGTCCTGCGCATTGACGATCTCTCCCATGATGTAGATATCGGGCAGAAAGCGCACCTTATCCACATCCGTAGGGGAAATGGTAAACAACAGCTCATAATCCTCTCCACCGCTAAGGGCACAGGTAACCGGATCCAGTTGGAATTCCAGGGCCTGCAGCTGTGCATCAGGATGGACAGGCACACCACTCTCTTCGATATAGGCACCCGTACCCGATTGATGGCATATATGCAGCAAATCGGAAGCCAGTCCGTCGGACACATCAATCATTGCGGTAGGGACAAGTTGGTTTTGCCTGAACATTTCCACCATATCCCGCCGTGCTTCCGGCTTAAGCTGCCTGCCGATCAGGTAATCTTTTCCTTCCAATGCCGGTTGTATGCCCGGGTTTGATAAAAAAAGTTGCTTTTCCCGCTCCAGAATTTGAAGCCCCAGGTAAGCAGCACCCAGATCACCGCTCACGCAGATAAGGTCCCCAACCTTGGCACCACTACGGTAAACAACCTTTTCCTGTTCCACTTGTCCAATCGCCGTAACGCTGATAAACAGGCCTTTTTGGGAAGAGGAGGTATCCCCGCCCACTAAATCCACGCCATAGCGCTCGCACGCAAGTCGGATGCCCGCATACAGCTCCTCCATCGCTTCCAGGGAAAAACGATTGGACAAGGCGATGCTCACGGTAACTTGCTTTGGCCGGCCGTTCATGGCATAGATATCGGAAAGGTTTACCACCACTGCTTTATACCCCAGGTGCTTTAACGGCGTGTACATAAGGTCGAAATGGATCCCTTCTACCAACAAATCTGTGGATACCAGCGTCAGAAATCCGTTGTTGTCAATAACAGCGGCATCGTCGCCAACGCCCTTTAGGGTAGCAGGCTGAACGGGGATGAAGTCTCTCGTAAGCCGGGCAATCAGTTCAAATTCGCCTAGGGAAGAAATATCGGTGCGTTGTTCGGACATATCCATTTGCGCTATATTTTACCCAGGAAATCCCTGACCCGTTGTTTTTCTTCCGGGCCTTCGTTTTCGCTCAGCGATTTGGCTTTAGCTGCGGCCTCTGCGGCATTTTTTTTGTCTCCCTTCCGGAGATAGAGCTCGGCGAGATCAATATAGTGCCCTGCCGTATTGGCCTTTTCGGCAGCCAGTACGGAAAGGACGATAGCCGACCCAATTACCGCAGCATCACTTCCGTGCTGCTTAGCTGCATATTGTGCGGTCTGACGCAGTAGGGCGACCGGTTCTCCGGACGCATTTTTAGCAAAAAGATCCAAAGCCTTTGCGTATGCTTTTACGTCCTTTTCCAGCAACGCTTTTTCCATATCCATCCTGAAAGCAAAAGCTTTGGCCCGTTGGGGGTAATGATCCTTCATCTTTTCTTTCGCCTCTTGGAGCAGTTCCCCGCTACGATTTTCCAAAGCCTTATCTGCCGTCTTCATACAGGCATTGTAAATCCGCTCGCTCACGGCAGGTTCCGGAAACAACGTGGCAATCCCCTGCCGATCCTGGACGAGCAAGTCGAAGATGCGGGAGTCTGCTTCCTGTACGGCTTCAAAGATAATTTTCCGGTTGATCGCAGTCGTCAAATCCTGCTGGCTGCGCAGATACTCGTTTGCCACTTTGAGGCTGGATTTACCGGACTGGTTCAGTCCTTTGATATGTTTAAGCACGACTTCGGGGCTGCGGTCGCCTTTTTCATAGGCTTCAGCAGCTGCAGATGCGCCACCCGAGTTGGCCAGTACCGACTGCCCAATCCGGGCAAACGATTCTATCTGCTGGGCCCCGACGACTTTTTTCAACACCTGGCCATCGGAAGCGATATAGTACAGTGTCGGGTACGCGCTGACGGGGTAGGTTTCCTGGAAACGCAGTCCTTCGGGCTGTTCCATATCAATTTTCAGGTTGATGAATCCGGCGTTATACACCTCACCGACCCGGTTGTCGGTAAACACCGATTTAGACATGACTTTACACGGCCCGCACCAGGTCGTAAATGCATCTACAAAGATCGGTTTATCCTCTGCTTTGGCCTTGGCCAGTGCCTCGTCCCAGGTGCCCTTAAAAAAAACAATCCCTTGGGAGAAACCGCCAACCAGGGCCGACAATAAAAACATTACCAACATCCATTGCTTTTTCATTGTCCTGAATTTTATTGTAAAACGATCGTTTCATTTCAGGCCACAACGGCCTGTTTGCTCAATAAACTGCTGTTTTGAGGATTTCCTCGTAATACGCTTCGTACTGTGGAAGGATGATGGAGATATCGTGGCGCTTTGCCTGCGCCAGCGCACTGGCCCTGAACTTCGAAAGAACATCCTCGTTGCTCAGGATATACACCGCGTTGGCCGCCATTTCCGCTACATTGCCCACCTCGCTCAGAAAGCCCGTTTCCCCATGGATATTGACCTCGGGGATGCCGCCGGCATTGGAAGAAATAACGGGAACTTCACAGGCCATGGCTTCGAGGGCCGCAAGCCCGAAGCTTTCATTTTCAGAAGGGAGCAAGAAGACATCTGCCACGGCCATAAGTTCTTCGATCGCATCCTGCTTGCCCAGAAAGCGGGTATCGCCCCAAAGGTCGAGTTCCCGGCACAATGCTTCCGCATTTCTGCGTTCCGGCCCATCGCCAATCAGCAAAAGCTTAGAGGGAAGCTGTTGATGCACCTTTTGAAAAATCAGGACGGTATCCTCCACGCGTTTGACCTTCCTGAAGTTCGAAACATGGATGAGGATACGCTCCCCGTCCGGGGCGATCGCTTTCTTGAAATGGTCCTTATTGCTTTTGCTAAAACGCTCGAAATCAATGAAATTATGAATAACTTCGATTTCCTTGTTAATATTGAAGTAGGCATAGGTTTGCTCCCTCAGGCTCCTGGAAACCGCCGTAACCCCATCCGATTTATTGATCGAGAACTCCACGACCGGCGCAAACGCCTTGTCGTTGCCTACCAGGGTGATATCCGTACCATGTAAGGTCGTGATCACCGGGACATAGCGGCCTTGCGTCAGCAGAATTTTTTTGGCGATATAGGCTACTGTCGCATGGGGGATCGCGTAGTGGACGTGGAGCAAATCGAGGTTTTCGTACTTAACTACATCCACGAGTTTACTCGTCAGCGCCGTATCATAAGGCGGATATTCGAAGAGCGGGTACTCATCCGTATCAACTTCGTGATAAAACACATTTTCCTGAAATGTCGTCAGGCGCGCAGGTCTTTTATATGTGATGAAGTGAATCTCATGCCCCCTTTTGGCAAGGCCGAGCCCCAGTTCTGTCGCCACTACCCCGCTACCGCCATACGTTGGATAACATACAATTCCAATTTTCATAATCAGACACCGGTAAGGCCAGCTTATCAATCCCGAAGCAACAAAAGTTTTTCCGTTCGCGACTTTCCACCCGAACTTATCCTTATGAAATATACCCCCGGAGGGTAATCACCCAGGCCAATTTCGCGACGCAGATAATCGGCATCGGGGAAACGGATATTTTCAAGAACCTGGCCCTGAGCCGAAAATACCTGTAGCATGACCCCGCGCTGTACTTCCTCAAATTTGATTTCCAACACAGCGATATTCGAGGTAGGGTTGGGGAAAAGCGAGAAGGCGGACAGCCGAAGCACCTGGTCCGTCCCTGTGACGATGGCCGCGACCGAATCCGTACAGCCCGATGGATCCGTAACGGTTACCCTGAACGTACCATCTCCCGGAAGGGGAACTACTGCGGTATTCCCGCCGATATTCCAATTGTACGTGAACGGGCCTGACCCTACCCCGCTCACCACCGTTGCCGTCCGTGGCTGTACCCCCGGCGGGCTGATTTTAATCGAGAGGTTTAAGGAAGGCGGGCAACGAACGACCTGGATATTGTCCAAATCGAGGAAGTAATCGCCACTGCCCCAGGTGCCCAGGAAGCGTACCCGGATATATTTTCCTGCAAAAGCTGCAAGGCTGATAAACCTTTTCTGCATACTGAGCGACGGCGTATGGTTTTGTGCATTGACCGTGAGTACAGTCGAATAGGTCGCGCCACAATCCGAAGAGACCTGGACTTCCAGACGGTCGTTCGGGCCCAACGCGGTAGGGCGGGTCGTATTGGCCACAAAATCAACGAAACGATACTCAAACACCAGGTTATCGCTCTTTGTGACCAGGCCGAATACTGGGGAGGCAAGCTGCATGGTCCTGTCGTTTGCATGAAGGTTATCGGATACTACAAGCGAGGGCGTATTGCGGTTTTTTCCAACTACGAGGTCAGGATCTGCAGTCCATCCGTTTGGTATTGTACCCCGTTCAAAATCTTCGTTCAAAGGTATAGGCAGGATACTCTGAAAGGAAAAAAATATCGTATCATTGGATGCCGTACCGTCGCCGCCCTCCAGCCACGCCCGGATATGGTACTCACCGGGGTTCAGGGAGCTAAACGCCTTACTGAACGTATAGTCCCTCTGTTGCCGGGGCGCCAGGACAAAACCGGGGATTGTTTCCCTGACTACTCCACCATTATTGATTTGATAAGCTACCTTTAAATCTGCCCTCACCGTATCCCCCAGGTTACCAATGCTCAACACTACTTGATCTGCATCGCTGCCACATGCCCCCGTTGCGCTGTTGCGCAAGCGCACCGTGGCAAGGTCGGTGGCCGGTACGGCGATTCGGATGTTATCCAGTGCAATACCTTCGAACCGCCTGGAAAAATCGGCTCGGAGGACAAACCGCAGGCGCACGTCCTTTTTCCCTGCTGCACCGGGAAGGGGATGGGCCGCAACGAACCATCCCTCGCCCCCGCCGTTGCCCGACCATACCTGGCGACCGGCATTGTTGTACCAGTTGACGCCCGTAGTACTGTTGCCCAGAAGCGACCAGGTAACCCCGCCATCTGTGCTCCATTCGACCCAGGCCCCATCACAGCAGGACTCCATATCCACGCGCATGGCAAGGGACAACACAGGGTCCTTGACAACGTTGCCAAAGTCAAAACACGGAGATACCAGGAAGGAAAGCTCGTTGTCGTTATACCCCCCTTTCAGCACCGTCGTCCATGCCCGGTTCCCGCTAAACGCCCGGCTAAGACGCTGCCCCTTCGGAAGCCCCAGGCCCCAGCTGCTATTGGTTCCGCTTTGACCTGCATACCAGCCGGTAAAACCGGCATCGAGATTGGTGAAGTAAGGCAAGGAAGCAATCGTGGGGGCATGCACCACCAACACACTGCTCGTATCATTTCGCTTTAAACTATCGGCTTTAAGCTCTGTCCATGACTGCACCAGATATTCCCCCGGCGCAGAAAAATTGAAAACCCGGTCGAAAGTAGCCAGCCCGGTGCTGTCCATACCGATAACACCTGTAAAAAGCCCGTCCTTCGGCCGGTCAACCCCTGCAACCTGCCCATTGACGGCATATCCGAAGGGAATTAAGGACTGGGGAGTCCCACCATAGTTGGAAATCCCCACTTTCACGCTGTCCAGTCCAAGGCCGCAACCACTTTCGGGTGCATTCACGGATGATACCCCGACATCGTTGGCCCATCTCGTCCTGAAGCCAATCGGCCCGGCGACTCGGCTTGTATCCCCCTTCAACGCACACCGTACTGACAAATAAACATCATAACGCGTATTTTCCCTGAGCTGGAAAATCCTCGTGGAAGTGCCGAGTACACTGATTTTTCGCCCTTTGCCAGGTGTAAAACCCGCAGTGTCAATTTCCAGCAGATATAACCCTGCAGGATCTGGCGCCAGCCAGCTCATCGCGGCACTGGAAGCCCGCACCTCGTCAACCCGGATACTGGGAACCGGCACCACCGGGCACGAGGGGCAAGCCACCGTATCGCGGAATAGCTGCCCCAGCGGGATGAAGGGGCCACTAGCCATATATACGGGGGCTCCCTCAGGGCCGAGCAGCTCGAAAGCCACCCCACTATTATCGGTACCCGGCAAAAAGTGCAGGCTGAGCGTATCATTATTAAAAACATTGATGAAAAAACGCTTCTGCGCACCAAAGCCAGGAGAATATGCCGTCGCACGACCGTTGATCTGTACTTCCAGCACGGCCCCTCCCCAGCCCTGCCCAAACTCATCCTTTAATTCCAGGGTATAAATACAAGGCAGACCCTGTGCAAGGCCTAAAATGGGTAAAAAAAGACCAAAAAGCGCTGCTTGTAATGTTTTTCGGAAATTCATATCCGTTGTTTTTTTACAAAATATGATGCGTTTCATCTATGCCGAACTTTGGCACGTCAAAGCGCCAAACGCTGCTAAAAATAACAAAATTATACGTTTTGACCCCTTAATGTTTTTTGCCAGGGACGAAAATCTGTCAGCCCATATACCAACAACCATTTTTTCATTTTGATGCACCCCGCCCGTTTTTTCTTGCGGGCAATCCTGCCTCCCTGAAAAAATACCCGTACCGGGCCTGCATCAAACGATCCGGCAACTCGTTATGACGAATCGCCAGGATTTTCCTCCCCGGAAGAATACATCGCAAAAAGCCGGTTGAACCTTTTCACAATCATACTGTTTACCCTCTGACTTGATAGATTCTTTAACAATCGTGAAAGTAACAGACTTGTCGCAAAGGGTCAGCAATGCAGCCCCAAAAACGGTTATTAGTCCATGTAAAGGTTTGATGCCTGCGTTAAGCAAGCTGTATGCCTGAAAAAATGTCATTGGCGCAGTTACCGGGAAACCTGACAAGCCCTTATTATTGACCTTATTCAAATTCCGGACTTGTGGCGATTTATTCGATCAAAGATTTGGAAAAACTCTCTGGCATAAAGGCTCATACGATTCGTATTTGGGAACAACGCTATAAAATCATTCATCCTAAGCGTACCCAAACGAACATTCGTTACTACGAGGACGATGACCTCAAGCTGCTGTTGAATGTAGCGCTGCTCAACCGCCACGGCCACAAGATTTCCCGGATAGCAAAAATGGGACAACACGAACTTGCAGAAAAGGTCGCGGCAATCTCTTCTGTAAACGACCTTTCCGGCACACAACTCGACGCCCTCACCATTTCTATGATCGAAATGGATGAGTTCAAATTCGAGCGTATCGTCGCCGCCAATATCGAGCAAATCGGCTTTGAGCGTACGATGATGGAAGTAATCTATCCGTTCCTCGATAAATTGAGCGTCCTTTGGCTTACCGGCTCCATCAATCCTGTACAGGAGAACTTCATCAGCTACCTGATCCGACAGAAAATCATTTCGGCAATTGACCGCACGATTTGTGTCCCTGCTGCCAAACAGCGGAAATTTATCATTTACCTTCCGGAGGGGGAACGCCAGGAACTGAGTATCCTGTTCATGCACTATTTGCTGAAATCCCGGAACAATCATGTAATCTATCTCGGGCAGGACATATCCATCCAGGATCTGAGGGATGCTTTCAATATCCATGAGCCGGACTTCATCTTCACGATGATCACCGAGTCCTTCGCCAAAGAATCCGTTCAAACCTACGTGGATAAGCTCGCGGACCGTTTTCCCTCCTCTCGTATCCTGGTATCTGGTTATCAGGTCATCGCCCAGGGGGTGCTACCACCGCCCAATGTCATGATCCTGCACAGTCTGGAAGAAGCCCTCGCCCTGGTGGCCTGACTGCCCACGGCCACAACAGCGTCTTCCGGCCCACGGCCGCTATACTCCGTTCGGTTTTTTTACCCTTACCTCAAAATATTGCAACAAGTATCAGGACAAAAAGCTATTCTGTAATTTTCCCTTTTCTTAGTTTTGAGGAAAAAATATTCATGAGCAAGTTTTTGAATTCATTCGGCCTGGCCATTCTGGCCCTCGGGTTGTCTTCCTGCCCTTCCGGCAGCAATAATTATTCTACCCACCGCCCTGCCTATAAACCAGATCCAAAAGCGACTGCCTACCAGGTTTATCCGGTACAGAGCCAGTTGTTATTTTCCGTTTATCCGCAAATCCAGGGGCCTCCTGCTTTGGTAAGCGCTAGTATTGAAAAAGGCACCATTTATTCAGAAGGCGGCGAGCTGCGCGGCGGAGAGGTCTCTATGAATATGCAATCCCTTACCGTGCAAATGCCAGAAGCCCTGCCAGAAAACACCTCCCTGTCCGATCTCCAGGGGAAGGAAATGTTCAGCACCGCTGCCTTCGGTGCGGCAAGTGTCGAAATTGTCAAAATTACTGCCGCTCCCAACCCGGAAACCGGAAGTACCCATCTCGTCGCACTAAACCTAAAGCTGCGCAAGAAAAATCGTGGCCTTCAGGTGCCCGTACGGATTATTGTCAATAAATCGCATATCGCTATAATGAGCGCCGGGATGTTTACCATGGATTTAACCGAATGGGGTATGCGCCCGGAGCGTGGGGGATGGAAAAAAGAGGCCGTGTTCTCCCTGCAGATCCGGGGCGACATCGCTCAAAAATAATCCCTTACGGACCGGGCAGGCGACTTCAGGTTTATGAACACCACCCCAAAACTGCTCCAATATGGACTTCCATCGGCTTTTTGACCTCCCAGCCTATCAAGCGCTCCGCTATCCCAATCCCCGAGCCCTGAATTGGAGGTTCAAGGGGCGATGGGAAGGCTTTACGATCGGGGATTGCCAGGAGATGGCCGACAGGGTCAGCGCAACGCTGTTGCGGCAGGGGTGTGGCCCCGGTGCTAAAATTGGTATGGTGAGCAGGGCCGGTAGTCCCCATTGGCTATTCCTCGACCTCGGCATCCAACAAATCGGGGCAGTGACCGTGCCGGTACACTCTGCTGTGATGGAAGAAGAACTGGTCTATATTCTCCGTCATGCAGGGGTTAAGATTTGTTTTGCCGGGGAGCCTTCAGTCTTCGATTTTTTAACGCAAGTTCGTGCCGAAATCCCCACCCTGGGGCAAGTCTATATGATCGGCCCCGATGATCAGCGCCCCTCTTCTACCCTGTTACTGCACAGCCCCGCCGCAGATGAACGGGAACGGGTCAAATCTCTTGCCGGAGCAGTCAGCGAAGCAGACCTGGCCACCATAATATATACTTCCGGTACGACCGGCTCCCCAAAAGGTGTCATGCTCTCGCACAAAAATATGGTAAGCAATATCAAGTCGATTATGGCACTGCTTCCCGTCAATTTTGAAAAAAGGGTGATCAGTTACCTACCCATTACCCATATCTTTGAGCGCATGGTGGTGTACACGTATCTTGCGGCAGGCGCAGCAATCTATTTTGCCGAAAGCACCGAACGCCTCTGGATGAACCTGCGCGAGGTACGGCCTAATTATTTCACGGCCGTCCCCCTCGTACTTGAACGTTTCTACAGGCACCTTGCCCAGGAAACCCAAAAAGCGCCTTTGTTGAAAAGGAAAATCGGAGAATGGGCCCTCCGCCTGGCAAGCAACTACCGAGAGCCACGGCCCGGAATGTTCTATAAAGCCCAGCTCCAACTTGCAGATGCCCTGGTATTCCGCAAATGGCGGAAAGCGCTCGGTGGCGATATCGAAGGTATTGCCGTAGGCGCTGCTGCATTGGCACCTGAGCTGGGAAAAATTTTCTCGGCCGCAGGGATAAAAGTCAGGGAAGGTTACGGGCTTACCGAAACCGCCCCAATCGTTGCTTTCAACAGGTTTGAACCAGGCGGGGTGCGCTTCGGAACGGTCGGTATCCCGATCCCGGGCGTAGAAGTCCGCATCCATAACCCGGACGAACAGGGCGAGGGGGAAATTCTGGTGCGAGGCCCCAATGTAATGATGGGCTATTTTCAGGACGAGGGAGCTACCCAAAAAGTGCTCGATACCGATGGCTGGCTTTGGACCGGCGATATCGGGCAGATAGTACATAAGCGCTTCCTGAAAATTTCCGGACGAAAAAACGAAATATTCAAAACTTCGGCCGGCAAATTCATCGTGCCGCCTGTACTGGAACGCATCATCAAAACATCCCCTTTTGTAGATCAGGTGATCGTCCTCGGCGCCAACCGCCCGGCCCTGGGCGCGCTCATCGTGCCAGATTTTCAACAACTTGAGGCCTGGTGCCAGGAAAATAACGTCCACTGGACTGCCCCAGCCTATATGGTGCTTAACCTAAAAGTCCAGCGCCTCTTCGAAAACGAATTCAACCGGCTAAATACGCTGCTTCCCTCCTTTGAACAGATCGGCGCCTTCCACTTGCTCCACCAGCCCTGGGGCGAATCCAGCGGCGAGCTCACCCCTACAATGAAAATCCGAAGGAAATTTATCGAACAAAAGTACCAACACGAAATCCGCTCGTTATTCCAAACTAAAAAATGACCTCATCATGCAGCTATCCGCACATTTCTCAAGAAAATTCCTCGTAATCCCCATCATCGCATTTTCCCTGCACCTCTATGGACAGCAATGGCTGATCAGCGTGCCCGCTGATTCCTTAGGCCGGATGAGTATCTTTGACGCCATGGCAAAAAACATGGACAGTATCCTCGATTGCCGACTTTACACCGATATGGGACAGCTAATGAAAAAACGTACCCTCGAGGAATATCAGCCCGCCAGGATCGTCATGGACGGAATCGAGGGCCAGAAGACCATTGATGGGCCACTTGAAATTAAAGCAAGGGGCAAAACCCGGAAGGAAATCTGTATGCACCCACCTATTAAGGTAAAATGGAAGAAAAAATCCCTAGACAGCCTTGGCTTTTCCAATTTTAACGAAATGAAGGTCGTATGGCAGTGCCGGCTCGGAAAAACCTACGAACAGTACATTTTCAAAGAGTACCTGGCCTATCGGCTTTACAATATAATTTCCCCCTACAGCTACCGGGTGAAGCTCGTGCGGTTTACTGTCACTGACACCCGGGATACCTCAAGGCAATTTGTAAAATACGGCTTCTTCCTGGAGGATGACGAACAGCTTGCCCAACGCCTCCGCGGCCGCTTACTGGAAACCCCGGTATCCAATACGGCGTCTTTCGACCCCAAATCCCTCTTTCAATTTTTTATATTTCAATACATGATTGGTAATACCGACTGGAGTTTCGCCAATCAACACAACGTCAGAATGCTGAAGCCAAATACCGGGAAGGTAATCCCTGTCGGTTATGACTTCGACTATGCCGGCCTGGTCGGCGCCCTGTATGCCGTCCCGCATGAGAGCTTGCCCATAAAATCGGTAAAGGAGCGTTATTATAAAGGAATAGACTGTACTAAACAAGAAGTAACGGCCTTGAATGCGTTCTTCCTGAGCAAGAAAGACGAAATTATAGCCTACAGCCTCGGCTTCCCGTTTCTGGAAAAGGAAGGGCACAAGGAAGTTGACGCTTATCTGCAAGAGTTCTTCTCAATGCTCGAAGGCAAGTATGGCCTCGAGACTGTTATCAAAACCCTGGATTAGCCTTTTGGGCAAAGCGCTATTCTACCGGGGGCAATCCTGCGGAGTTCCTTTGGTACAAGTACACCAGAAAGGCCAGTACCAATACGAAAAAGATGAAGAAATACAGTAAACAGTATCCTTTTTGACCGGCATTTTCTACTTCAGACATTGTCGGAAAGCTTTTTTGAACAAGTGGAACGATGAATATTTCGGAGTGCAAATATGGGTAAAAAAAGGAAATTTATTTACACTACCCCTATGTTATTTCAGCACCGCCCGGGATTTCTGGAGCGGCGAAATTTAATAATAGAACCGCGCCTGATTCATTGATTTTACTTCGCAAAATCAATGAATCAGGCGCGGTTCTATTATTATTATTGAGCACGGGGTGCCCGAAACCGCCTTGAGAGACAGCCGCTTTCGGCCTTTTTTTAGTACCTGGGCACGGATCAGAAGAACCGGGCGCGGCGGTCCTGAATCTTGGCATTCTTTTTCATGCTCTCCATCAGCGTAACCGTAGCCTGGCTTTTTGCCCCGGCACTCAGCGAGTTGCGCAGCTCAGGCAAGTTAGCCATGGCCTGCGGCCCTGATTTTTGCACCGTCTTAACCATAAATACCCCGCTGTTCCCTACAAACGGTGCGCCGGTCTTACCTGCCTGGAGCCTTGCCATCTGGCCCAGGAATTTGGGTTCATTGCCAACATTGTTGGGAAGGAAAGCCGTTGCAAAAGAAACATTTTCCATGGTCTGGACAGTCACCCCATAAGCAGAAGCGGCAGCATTCAGGTCTTTGCCGTTGAGCTTCTGCAGGATAAGCTGACCTTTTTTGCGGTTGATCACCATTGGTTCTATAGTACTACGCACATCTGCCACACTTGGCAGGCCTTTTTTCTGTATCCCTTCCAGCGCTGCCACGACGTAGCGGTTGTCGTAATTATCCACAGGATCGGAAAAGACATAGACCGAGCTGGAAACACTGCCTACCTTGCCACTGAAAGCCCACTTGATGATGTCGCGGGTTTGCTGCGAGGTACCCAGCGCCCCGAGTGCAATTTCGTTGGCTCCGACTGCCGGCGGGGTTTCGATAGCGAGCTTACCGGCCTTTGCCGCCTTACGCATCGCTTCTATCGTCCGGTTTTTGCTTAAGAAAGTGAGCACCTCGTCGTAGCGGTCGTTGCGCGTCTCTTCAGAGGGGAATATAGGCTTTGACAGGGCAGCGATGCGGACCCCTGGTTTGTTTTCGGTGAATTTTTTATCCGTTACCTCCACGAGATGCACCCCAAACTGGGTCACTACGGTATAGAGTTTTCCTTGCTCCGCTTCGAAAAAGATCAGATCATTGAAGGGCTTTACCATCATCCCCGGTGCTGAAAAATCCAGATCGCCCCCTTTAGCGGCTGTAGCGTCCGTGCCAAATTTCTGTGCAAGATCGGCGAAAGTACCTTTGCCCGCTTCGATAACCTTCTTGATACTGTCAATGCGCGCCTGGGCGGCCTGCAGCGATTGCGGGTCTTGCGCCGGGAGGAGGATATGGCGGGAGCGCACGGAATCCGGTATGATTTTGCGGTCAAGAATTTTTACCAGTTGATACGTATTCCCTTCCACGAAAGGGCCATAGACTGTTCCTTCCGGCAGCGCCATCAGCGTATCCGCGACGGAAGCCGGAAGCTGATCTTTAGTAGCGTATGCCTTATCCATAATGCCCAGGTTCTGTTGAATAAACACCGAGTCGTTGGAAGTTGTATCGAATTCGGCATATAGGTCCTGCAAAGATTTGAGGTATGCAGCCGAATCCGAAGCAGAAGCGCGCACTTCGAAGGAAACATACGCGATCTTGCGGCGCTCTTCTTCACTTTTGAGCGTAGCAGCATTTTCCTTGATATAAGCCTCAAAGTCGGCATCTTCCAGGGCGACATCTGCATTGTCAATGGCATCAAAAGGCACCTGGACGTATTGGAGGCTGTAGAGTACAGTTTGGTCGCGATTGGTTTGTTCGGCCATCCAGGTCGGGACAAACATCGCCTTTGACACCATTGCGCTCAGTTTGGACTGCAGCCTGTCTTTGACGATTTCTTTTTCCTGAAACGACCAGAAGGACCTGAGCTGTGCATCGGCGGTATTGCTTTCTATAAGCTGCCGGATTTGATTGAGCTGTGCCCGGTCAATCTGCTGTGTATTGGGGTCGAGGAAGCGCTGCCTGACAATCGGGCTGGGCTCATTACCGAACTGGAGGTCTGTCAGCTCTGCAGCACTTACGCCGAGGCCAATAGCATCCGCCTCGTCCTTCACGATAATTTCTTCTACCATAAATTCCCAGAGGGAATTTCGACGTACCAGAGGGTCGGTAGCCGAGCCCAGCAGTGCTTCGGTATTGTTAAAGGTCGTAATATCTATTTTCTGGCCATTAATCTTGCCCAGGGTCGGCTGGGCGCTGCCAAAGAGGCTGGTCTGGCCTACGGTCATGTCCATGAGAATGAACCCGCCTACACCCAGGGCGATCAAAATCACCATTATCCAACTTCCATTTTTTCTGATCTGTGTGATAAGTCCCATCTGTACAAAAGTATTTTTTGATATTCAATTAATCGAAAAGTGGGTTGCTGAAAAATTCCTGCAAATGTAAATCGTTTGACCCGGATTATCAAAATTTTATATCATTTGCTGTGTCGGGGCAAAAGAACTGGAACCCGATGCCGTGAATATTTTCAATCCGGATCGCATTATCGGCCTTCAGGTACTTGCGCAAGCGGGTAATAAATACGTCCAGGCTCCTGCCGAGGAAGTAATCGTCTTTGCCCCAAACCACTTCGAGGATGATGGAGCGCCGCAGCACCTGGTTCCTTTTACCGGCGAGCAGGCGCAATAGATCGGCTTCCTTTTGGGTGAGCCGCCGGCGCCCAACTTCGGGGTGATGAAGTATAAGATTTAGATAATCAAGAGAAAAGGCCCCGACTCGGATGACTTCCCCCTCGGGTAGTTTTGCAATGTGCCGCCGTTTGAGAAAGATCCCGATTTTCAGCAGTAACTCTTCCACGCTGAACGGCTTCACGAGATAATCGTCCCCTCCGATCTGCAATCCCTTTAATCTGTCCTCGGGCAGCGACCTGGCCGTGAGGAACAGGATCGGTACTTCCTGGTCTTTAGCCCTGATCGCATGGGCAATCGCAAACCCATCTATTTCGGGCAGCATCACATCAAGAATGAAAAGATCGAATTCCTGCTCCTGAAGATAAGCCATTGCCGTCTTGCCGTCGTTGCAGCACGTAATCCGATAGCCCTGCCTTTCCAGATTGTCCCGGGTAACAAAGCTAAGATCCAGATCGTCCTCTACATAAAAAATATGTGCGGCAGGCATTTTTTACGATTTTTTGTGCGTCAAACTGTACTCATTTATATATATGGTAACGACGGTACCTCTGCCGGGATTACTTTCAATCTCGATTTTCCAGCGATGCAGGGCGCAGATACGTCTGGCATAGTAGAGCCCGAGGCCAAATCCTTTGACGTTGTGCACGTTACCTGTAGGCACACGGTAAAACTGGTCAAAAACGAACGGCAGGTGTTCTTTTGCGATACCAATACCGTCATCAATGACCTGAACAACCATATACCCGCCCTGGACTTTGGCCTCCAGGCAAATCAAAGGCCCTCCCTTGCTGTATTTTATCGAATTGTCCACGAGGCTGTGTAAAACGTTTGCAAAATGCAAGCGGTCGCCATACACCTCGAGATCCTGAACACAGGTATGGCACACCAGCGTGCCCCCCCTCTCCTGAACCCGCAGCAGCTCGCCCTGCGCGACCTCGTCCATCAGGTCGTTGAGGGAAAAAAAATCTTTTTTCAGCTCAAACTGGTTGCGCTCAAAGCGTGCAACTTCGAGTATGCGCTCGATCTGCTGATTGAGCCTTGTGTTCTGCTCGCGTATGATAGCGGCGTAGCGGCGAAGGCGCGGGCTCGCACCTACCTCCGGTGCCTCCATCAAAACCCCTGCGGCAATCTGGGCCGTGGCGATCGGAGTCTTGAATTCATGGGTCATATTGTTAATGAAATCTTTTTGCATTTCCGTAAGCCGCTTCTGCCGAAGGATCACGACCATTGCAAATGCAAAAAAAGCAATCGTGAGCAGAATTAAGCCGGTGAAGATGGCTACAAGTTTCGTTTTACCGAAAAGATAAGATGTCCTGGTCGGGAACCGCACCCCAAAGTAATACGTAAAACCCTGGTGTGCAGGAAGTTCCTGTAATTTTTCAGGGGCCTGCTTGTCCGGGTCAAAACTGCAATATGCCCCATATACCATCTGATTGGACGTACAGTCGAAAACCGCATAGTCGAAATCGAGCTGCAGGGCAGCGCCCTCCAGCTCCCGCTGAAGGAAAAACTCCAGCATCGGAGGGTCAATCTCATTGTCAACATTGACAATAAAATAGTTCGAACTACGCCGGCGGATGAGGTTTCGCTGGGGCAGCTCGGCAGCGTTCAAATCGGCCAGCGAACGGGCAACCTTAATCAGTACCCGGGTAATCTTTTCATTGAACTCCTCCTCGTTGAGGTTCCAGGTATTGATTACCCAATAGGACTGAAGCCCCGTGAGGCTGATAATCGCAAAAACCCCCAGTATGATGACCCTGGTTATTTGTCTGTCTTGCATTCTTGACCTGAATTATGTACCTTTGCACCACTTAACAGGCAAAAATAACATTTGAAACGGTTCCTTCCATTCATCCTGTCTATTGCTTCCCTGGGGGCTGTTCAGGCACAGCGGCCACCGAACAACCCCTTCGAGTTGCGCTACCGAACGGCGGATGCTGACCAAAAAGCAAGCCCTGCCCCCGTCCTTAACCCCACTAACCCTTTTGAGCTCCGCGCGCGGCCTTCCAGTACCCCTGGTCAAGTAACTGCCGGGCCATCCAAAAACCGGTTTTCCGTCCGTTTGCCCGCCCTGCGTTTACAAACGCCGGCGCCAGACGACCAACTGATCCACATCAGGCTCTGGTTTACTATAGGGCTTCTGGTACTCCTCACTTTTCTCCTCACGCTTTTCAGGAACGCTTCCTTCCTGTCATGCGCAGGTTTTTTTAACGATAATTATTTTTTTCAGGCTTACCGGAACCAACAGGGACGGGGTATTCTCCCTTTTATCGCCCTATACCTTCTCTTTCCCCTCAACCTGGGCAGTTTCATGTTTTTTACCTTCCAGCATTACCATATATCGCTTTTTGGAAAGCCCTGGCTGGAAATCGGTGCTTGCATCGCCTTCGTTGCTATGGCAATGCTGCTCAAACATACGGTACTTGCCGCGATCAGCGCCCTGTTCTCCATACCACTGGAAGTCGGCAGATATAATTTCCTCATCATCATTTTCGGCGTAGTAATTGGCCTGCTCCTCTCTCCCGTCAATATCTTGCTAGCTTTCGGGCCGGAAGGCTACCACGCCTGGTTAGTGCCAGGCACCCTCGCAGCTATCGCCCTTTTCTATTTGTTCCGGTTCCTGCGCGGCGTACTTATCGCCAACAAATTTTTACTATTTCACAGATTTCACTTTTTATTGTATATTTGCACTGTTGAAATTGCCCCTGTGTTAAATTTCGTTAAACTCATATCGGGATGGAACGAAATTTAATTCCGCAGGTGTTTCACACACCAAAAATTCAATTGATGGCATCCAACGTTCAAGCTAAGGAAGAAGAGTCTTACAAGACTGTAAAAACAATTCTCGTCTCACAGCCTAAACCTGAAAAATCCCCTTACTACGAGCTTGAAAAAAAATACGGCCTCCAAATTGACTGGCGGCCATTCATACACGTCGAAGGGGTAGATGCCAAGGAATTTCGCAAATTCCGAATCCGGCCCAATGAATTCTCCGCGGTCATCTTCACTAGTAAGAACTCTATAGACCATTTCTTCCGCGTTTGTGAGGAAATGCGCATCAAAATGTCCCAGGAAACAAAATATTTTTGCATCACAGAAGCCATCGCCAACTACTTGCAAAAATTCATCGTTTACCGCAAACGGAAGGTGTTCTTCGGCAACCGCAGTATCGAGGATTTGGCCGTCCCACTGAAAAAACATAAAAGCGAAACCTTCCTGCTGCCTTGCTCCAACCTGGGGGCTAAAGATGTAACGCAATTCCTCGACGAGAACCACTTCAACTGGAAAGACGCGCTGATGTACCGCACGCTGAGTTCGGACCTGTCAGACCTGAGCGATGTGACCTACGACGTACTTGTTTTCTTCAGCCCACAGGGGATTCAGTCGCTTTATGAGAATTTTCCCGATTTCAAACAAAACGACACCCGTATCGCTGTATTCGGCAATAGCACCCGACACGCCGTAGAGGAGCGGGGATTAAAAGCCAACATTAAGGCACCGGCACCAGGAGCGCCCTCTATGGCCATGGCCCTCGAATTGTACCTCCAAAAATCCAACAAATAATTGCCCGCCCCTTCAGTCCCGGGCACTAAAGCCTTCCCGGATAAAACGCACGGATTTCGCATCGCCTTTAAACCTGCGCTATGAAAAGCAATTTCATCCGCCATATCGAGCGGCAATTGCAAAAACCATTGCCCGGACGCGATGCGCAGTTCAAAATGGCACATGTATCCCGAACCGCCTATGAAGGCGAACCGCCACAGGATGCCATGCAGGCAGCGGTACTCGCACTCTTTTTCCACAAAAACGGGACTTGGCACCTGGCGCTTATCGAAAGGGAATCCATAAACGTAAATGACCGGCACCGGGGACAAATCAGCTTCCCCGGTGGCAGGCGTGATGATACAGATACCGATCTTTCAGCAACCGCGCTCCGCGAGGCAGAAGAAGAAATCGGGGCGCCAACGGACAAGGTAAAACTACTGGGGCCGCTTACCCCACTCTATATCCCGGTCAGCAATTTTCATGTACATCCTTTCGTCGGTATCCTGGAAGATATTTCCCCCTTTGCTTTCGTCCCCCAAACAGGAGAAGTCAAAGCGGTTCTCGAGCCCACATTCGACGATTTTCTCAATCCCGCTAATCGCTATGCGACAAACATCCGTATCGGCGAATCCCTCTCCCTGCAGCAAGTCCCCTGCTTCGATATAGAAGGAAGGCTCGTGTGGGGCGCCACAGCAATGATCCTGAGCGAACTACTCGAAGCTATACGCTAATACCCCCTGTGGTGAACTATTGCCTCCCCAGGGGGTTGTCTATTCAAGAAAATCTCAATGTATGGAACCTATCCAGCCGTATCGCCCTAAAAACAAGGTGCGCCTTGTCACGGCTGCCGCTTTATTCGATGGCCATGACGCGGCAATCAATATCATGCGCAGGATCCTGCAAAGCTCCGGTGCCGAAATTATCCACCTGGGACACAACCGCTCCGTACAGGAAATTGTCGCTGCAGCAATCGAAGAGGACGTCCAGGGAATCGCCCTTACCTCCTACCAGGGAGGACACCTGGAATTTTTTAAATATATGTTCGACCTGCTGAAGCAAAAAGGCGCCGGGCATATCAAAATTTTTGGCGGAGGCGGCGGTACAATCCTGCCGGATGAAATCGAAATACTCCACCAATACGGTATCAACCGCATCTATTCCCCCGATGATGGCCGCCAAATGGGACTGCAGGGAATGATCAACGACCTCCTGAAACAGTGTGATTTCCCCGTGGCGACCCACCTCAATGGAGAAATCCAGGGGCTGAAGGACAAAAAACCGGGTGCCATCGCCAGACTGATTTCCGTCGTCGAGAACCTGCCGGAAATTGCACCTCAAATACTTCAAAAACCCGAACTTCAGGTGACCGGCAAAATCATCCCGGTACTCGGGATCACCGGCACCGGCGGCGCAGGTAAATCCAGCCTGGTGGACGAGCTCGTCCGACGTTTTCTCCTCGATTTTCCTCAAAAAACAATCGCCGTAGTCTCCATAGACCCCTCCAAACGAAAGACCGGCGGCGCCTTACTGGGCGACCGTATCCGCATGAATGCCGTTTTCAGCCCACGGGTCTATATGCGATCGCTCGCGACCCGCCAGGCTAACCTCGCTCTTAGCAAACACGTCCAGGGGGCTGTCAATATCCTCAAATCCGCAGGCTTCGACCTCATCGTCCTCGAAACTTCCGGTATCGGCCAATCCGATACCGAAATCGTGGACCACTCCGACGTCTCCCTCTATGTGATGACCCCGGAATACGGCGCAGCTACGCAGTTGGAAAAAATTGACATGCTGGATTTCGCCGATGTGATCGCCATCAATAAATTCGACAAACGCGGGGCTCAGGATGCCCTGCGCGACGTGCGCAAACAATACCAGCGCAACCATGGCCTATGGGACAAGAAAACTGAAGATATGCCCGTGGTCGGAACGATCGCATCCCAATTTAACGACCCCGGCATGAACGCTCTCTATACCCTGGTGATCAAGGCCATCGAAACCCGTACAGGCGCCCCGCTGCGTTCGCACTTTTCTCCATCAAATGAAATGAGCGAAAAAATTTATATCATCCCGCCGCAACGAACTCGCTACCTCGCAGAAATTGCCGAAAATAACCGCCATTATGATCGTTTCGCAGACCGCCAAGCAGCCATTGCCCGGGGCTTATACGGCCTGCAGCTCAGCAAAGGCTTACTCGCAACTGCCGATAACGTACCAGAAAAAAGCCGTGCCCTGGAGGCGCTAAACCATCTCTATGCGGAAAACACCACGATGCTGGATCCGGAATGCAAAAAAATGCTGGAGGGTTGGGAAGATTTAAAATTAACGTATGCCGCAGAGGAATATATTTATCAGGTACGCGACAAAGCGATCCGGGTCCCTACCTCCACCCGCTCACTCTCAAATACGCAGCTCCCTAAAGTCGCTTTGCCCCGTTACCAGGATCATGGAGATATCCTCCGGTGGCTGATGCAGGAAAATGTCCCCGGCAGCTTTCCGTTTACCGCAGGGGTGTTCCCGTTCAAAAGACAGGAAGAAGACCCCACCAGGATGTTTGCAGGAGAAGGCGGCCCGGAGCGCACCAACCGCCGCTTCCATTATCTGTGCCTCAATATGCCGGCCAACCGCCTCTCTACCGCTTTCGACTCCGTCACGCTTTATGGCGAAGACCCCAATGAACGCCCGGATATTTTTGGAAAAATCGGCAACTCCGGGGTCAGTGTCTGTTGCCTCGATGATGCCAAAAAACTCTATTCGGGCTTTGACCTCTGCGACCCCCGTACCTCCGTGTCCATGACCATCAACGGGCCTGCCGCAACGATTGCCGCTTTCTTTATGAACGCTGCAGTTGACCAACAATGCGAACAGTATATCCGGCAACAAGGTATAGAACACCTCGTTGAGGCAAAACTCCGGGAACGCTATGACGAAAGGGGCCTGCCCAGGCCAGCCTACCGGGGCGATATCCCTCCCGGCAACAACGGCCTCGGCTTATTGTTGCTGGGCGTTACCGGCGATGAAGTCCTGCCTCCCGAAGTCTATCATCAGATAAAATCCAAAGCCCTCTCGTCCGTTCGGGGCACCGTTCAGGCCGATATCCTCAAGGAAGATCAAGCCCAAAATACCTGTATCTTTTCCACAGAATTCTCCCTGCGCCTGATGGGCGATATGCAGGAATACTTCATCCACAACCAGGTGCGCAACTTTTACTCGGTATCCATTTCAGGCTACCATATCGCAGAAGCCGGTGCCAACCCTATCACCCAACTGGCTTTTACCCTCGCCAATGGCTTCACTTTCGTCGAATACTATCTTTCCAGGGGAATGGCTATTGATGACTTTGCCCCAAACCTCTCTTTCTTTTTCTCTAATGGCCTCGACCCGGAATATGCCGTCATCGGAAGGGTCGCACGGCGCATCTGGGCCAAAGCAATCAAATATAAATATGGAGGCAACGAACGTTCCCAAAAACTCAAATACCATATCCAAACTTCCGGCAGGTCCCTCCATGCACAGGAAATTGACTTCAACGATATCCGCACCACTTTGCAGGCACTTTATGCCATCTACGACAACTGTAATTCCCTCCACACCAATGCCTACGACGAAGCAATCACAACCCCGACAGAAGAAAGCGTACGCAGGGCTATGGCCATTCAACTCATCATCAACCGGGAACTTGGACTGGCAAAAAACGAAAATCCACTGCAAGGCGCTTTCATCATCGAAACCCTTACCGACCTGGTAGAAGAAGCCGTCCTGCTCGAATTTGAACGCCTCTCCGAACGCGGTGGCGTGCTGGGCGCTATGGAAACCATGTACCAGCGCACAAAAATCCAGGAGGAAAGCCTTCATTACGAATCCCTGAAACACAGCGGGGAATATCAAATTATCGGAGTGAATACTTTCCTGAGCAAAGAAGGTTCCCCAACGATCCTGCCACAGGAGGTCATCCGTGCAACTATGGAAGAAAAACACGGCCAAATCGCAACCCTTCAACAACTGGAAACTGCTGAGGCCGACCGGGCGCACAAAATGCTCGAGCAGCTTCAAAAGGCCGCTGTAGAGAACCAAAACCTGTTCGAATCCCTTATGGAAACTTCCAAACGCTGCGCTCTCGGGCAGATTACCCATGCCCTCTATAATGTGGGCGGCCAGTATCGCAGAAATATGTAAAATCCTTGACATGTTGTACTTTATGTGCCGGCACCTGCCAGGATTCCCGACAAAATATTTGCAACCATTTTTTATTTTTACAACCTTATTCCCCGCTTCTCAAATTTAAAATGTCGTTCAGACTGGTTTAAGGGTCTTTCAATTTATAATGCCATGAAAAAAAGAGAACAATCTCCAATCCTGCTCATCATCCTCCTGCTCGCCCTGTTGGGGGCAGGCTTCATAGGAATCCGACAAACGCTTGCCGTCAGGAATATTCGCGCGGAAAAGGAACGTGCAGAAAATGAACTCGACGGTGTAAACCGGCTCAAAGAAGAGCTGGCCTGGGAAGTGGACAGCTTGCAAAAGGCATATCTCGACCTCTCCGCAGAAAACCAGTCCCTAAAGGAATCTTTCGCTGCTGCCGAAAATAAATGGGCAAAGAGAATTGTCCAGGCTTCAAACCAGGCCAAAAACAATGCCAACGCGCAGATTAATGGGCTCCGCGCCGAAATCCAGGCCCTGATGGCCTCTAAAGCCGAACTGGAAAACGTAATCGGACAGCTTCAGGCAGAAAATGACTCCCTTAGGGTCCGTACCGGAGACCTGGAACGCGATCTCTCCATCGCCCAGGACGAAAAAGCCGCACTCGCCAAACTCAACGAAACTATTCAGGATGAACTCCTGCGCATGACCGTGCCCAGCTTCCAGGCAACCGCTTTTCAGGTCGAAGTAGAACAAAGAAGGCCGGTCGCCACTGCCAAATCTATGCGGGCACGACGCATCCTCGTAACTTTCGACCTTGCAAATGTACCCGATAAGTATCGGGGCTTACGACCCCTTTACCTCGTAATCACCAATGAACAAGGCATACCAATCTCTACCCGGGGAATTCCGGTCAAATCAGTCGTCAATGGACAAGTCGTAGAGCTTATCGCCGCCAGGGCCAGGGATGTCAATATTACCGCCAGCCAGCGACTTTCGTTTACCCACGACCTGGAAGACCGCCTGCGCCCGGGGTTCTACCGCGTCTCTGTATTCACGGACATCGGCCTCTTGGGCGCTGCCAGCTTCCGCTTGCAATAAATACAAGCTATGAACCAACAAACGCTGCCCTTGCTGATCTTTCTGTGCATCGCCTCCGCTGCCTGTATCAGCAAAAAAAGCCTGCTCGAAACTTCAGCTGCCTACGAAACCCGCCTATCCCTCGTCCGCGACGAACTCATGGTCGCAAACAGGCAGATCCAGGCGCTGGAGTTACAACTCGCTGAAAAAAAAGGGGAGAATAATGCCCTGTCGGCATTGCAGGGCCAGCTCCAGGCGAAAATAGAAGCACTCAAATCCGAGCTGCAAAATAGCAGCTCACAGGCAACCAAGCTCCAAACAGGGCTAAGCATGGCCATGCAAAGTAAAGACTCCCTGATGATTGCCCAAAAACTGCTGCTCCTTACCATTGATTCCGTTCTGGCAAACCGAAACGCCGGGCTCGAACAACTCATGCAAACTTTGCAAGATTCGCTCCAGGTGTCTCAGCAAAATACTTACGGCCTCATCCTCGAAGACCAACAGTTAAGAATCGTCCTCGATGAACTGCTGCTCTTCAAACCGGGTATAACCAATAAGGTGGAACCGGAGGGCAAAAAAATCCTCAGAAGTATTGCGAGCGTCCTTGCTGTTCATCCCCAATATTTCATCTGGGTCGTTGGCCACCACGATAATCAGCCCGTTCCGCGTAAAGTAGTATCCGATGAATGGGACTACACCGTGCTGCGGGCAGCAGAAATATCAAGGACGTTTGTCCGCGACTTCGAACTGGACTCGGGCAGGATTACCGCGGCCGGAAAAGGACAATTTGCCCCCCTGATGTCCAATCAAACAAAACAGGGCCAGGCAAAGAACCGCAGAATAGAAATCGTCATCTTCCAGGCAGCAGAGGAGCTGCCGAAAGCACTCATGAAAACCATCGGAAAAGACTAATCCGGGGCGCAATCACTACGCATTATCTATTGGCCTGGACATAAAATATTTTTCGATGAAATTATCCAAAATGGCCATTGCCCCCTCATGCTGCAAGGTATGCTGAAACGCTGCTAGGGAAAATTGGCCAATCTCTTCCCGCAATAACAGATACTTCCGTAACAACCCGCGAAACCCCCAAGACCGCCTGGCCGGTGCCAACGGTTTTCCGGAAAGTGGCCAAACCCTTGGCTCGCTAACCACATCGCCCCCCTCTACGCTCACTTCCGATTGCCCAACAGCAGGCGCAATCCATTTTATGCCCCGACCCGGCGAAACCGTACCCCCCCCTGCCGCACTGCCCTGGCTATCGCCCCTGAAATCAGGGGCAGTCTCCCGAAACTTGTCAGGGCCACGATCTTTCTGCTCTTGCGGTTCCTGGATTTTCACAACGATGCTTTCTTTCGGGGCCGCATTGCCGGCCTTTAAAAAATCTGGGTCTTTCTTCGGTTCCAGCTTGTAATGCTGCCAGTAATGGGCAATATGTGCGAAAGCAAAGTATTTTGAAATATAACTGCGGGTTTGCTTAGGCAGAAAAACACTGAGCTGCGCGTATTCCTTACTCCCCGCTTTCGATATCGCCCTGCGCATCCTGCCCGGCCCGCAGTTGTACGCTGCCAGGGCAAGGACCCAATCCCCAAATTCCGCGTACAGCTCCTGCAGCATTGTGATTGCTGCTCGCCCGGATAGGAGTGGGTCAAAACGCTCATCTGCCGCTCCGTCCACCTGAAGCCCAAGATAGCGCGCGGTCGCAGGCATAATCTGCCACAAACCTGCAGCCCCGGCAGGGGAAACAACCCCGGGCAGCAACGTGGACTCCACCATAGGAATGTATTTGAGCGCATTGGGAAGCCCTTGCTCCTCCAGTATGGCTTCAATATCAGGAAAATATAGCTCCGCTCGCCCCAGGATTAGTTCAGTCTCTTGGCGTGCTTCACCCAGATAGCGCTTGACATAAATACCGGCCCCGGTACCGCCCAGGTTGGGCGCAACCAGATCAAATGCGTGTACGGAAAAGGCAATATGCTGTCGTACAGACAGACAATCGCCGGAATAAGCGGCTGAAGATGTGTTGATACTGGCTATTATTACGACTAAAACCCAGCATAAACTCCATGCGCCTGCATTTTGACTATGCACCACCATGAGAGTATATGTTTATATATAAAAAAATCAAGTCAATGAAAATCGCCCAAATTGCCTCCTGCGTGAAAAAATCACAACAAACGGAAACAACCGACTGGACAGCGATTCTTCCTATCGCAACACCCGCTCCACTGAATGATTATCTTGAAAATTATTCCGGGGGACTGGACTGGCCTTTGCATGAAGGCCTTGCCGGAATGCGGGACCGCTACCTCAAAAAGGTGTGAACACGAAATAAATATCTCCCATAGCTGCCGCAATATACAAAAAAATAATGCCATTTGCTTAAATGGCATTATTTTTTTAACAGATTTATTGCAGTGGGATATTGGGGTCGTATAAAAAGTAATTTGCCGCCTTCTGCGGCGAAATTTTATATTGGGGTTGTATAAAAAGGTTTTTTACGGCGCTTCGCGCCGAATGATGTTTTAAGGGGTTGTGTAAAAAGGTTTTTCTTGGCGCTTCGCGCCAAATTAAATTTGGATG
>JBMOJO010000208.1:0-6337 GCA_049315745.1 Saprospiraceae bacterium
ATGGTTTCGCGAAGCGAAATCATGAAAACGACGTGGCTCTCAAAATAATATTTTGCCGCCGCAGGCGGCAAAAGACTTTTTACACAACTCCTTGTCAAACTGTTGGTTAAGCGTTCTGATAGGCTTTAGCAATAAGCCGGTGAAAATGATGGGTGCCTTGTTCCCGCTGCGGGGCATAACGTCCGTATTGATAAAATCTCGAGCGGATGCCTTTTTGTACGGCTTCCACGACCTCCTCATCCTCCAGTTCGACCTGCCCGAGGCCGGAACCCGCCCCCTGGTCAAGTTTGGACGAGTCATAGACAAAAGGAAGGAAGGTGACCCGGGTGCGGTCAATCGCGAGGGGTTCTATTAGGTTAAAGGACAACCCCCAGGGGTAGAAATTGAACATCATGTTGGGGAAGACCCAAAAATAATACGCCGCGATCTGTTTACCATAATCAGGGGAATCCCTGGGCAGGTCAAAAGCCAGTTCGCCTGCTTTGGCAATCCCGAGCTGGAGGTTGGACTTGCGGAAAACCTCGGTGGTGTAGTTGCCATAGTCGAGGACTGCGCTCAAACCGCCGTGTACGAAAGGAATGTGAAAACCCTCCAGGTAATTTTCGCAATATAAGGCCCAGTGGGCTTTGACTTCAAAAACCTGGGCCCTTTCCGGGAGGGGCCGCATATCGGCAATGGGCAGGCAGCCCACCCGCTGCATCATTTCCCCAAAATAACCCTCCGGGCTTTCTGTTCCGCCGATACGGGTGAAGAGCAGGGGCCCCCACTGAAATAAGGGCAGGCGGTGCAAATGGTCACATGGGGCCGGAAAATCTTTGACTTCCTGGAATTCGGGCATAAAGGTAAACGCGCCGTCGAGCTGAAAAACGCGTCCGTGGTAGCGGCAGCGCAACTGGCTGCCTTTGCCGGGTTCCCAGGCCAGTAAATTGCCTCGGTGCGTGCATACATTCGAAAGACAGTGCAAGGCACCCGATTTGTCGCGGGTAAGCAGCAGGGGCTCGTCGAGGTAGCCCTGCAAAAGTGGGGCCGGGCAATAACTGCCAGGTTCCGGAACCATGCCGCTATGCCCGATGTATTGCCAGCCCGGGCTGAAAATACGCGCTTTATCCGCTTCAAAAAAGGTTGGATCGGTATAATAACGCGTTTCCAGCGTTTTGGCCCGGGTAATGTCCTCCAGGATTTCAAAAGGTTTCATGGCGTAGGGTTGATTGAATGGCAAAATATGGGTTTATTTTGGGGTTGTGTGAAAGGTTTTTGCCGCCCGCGGCGGCAGAATTTTCTCTTGAGATACGCATCATTTTCGCAATTTCGCTTCGCGAAATTGCGAAAATGATGCGTATCTCAAAATATAATTCGGCGCGAAGCGCCACGAAAAGCCTTTTTGCACCACCTTCCACCTATGATACGGTGTCGTCAACCAACGACGCCATAAATTTATCTGGACAAAACCGATTCCGGAAATTCGGAGGCGGGTAATTTTGGAAATGGGACAGAATAGGCTAATTTACGGCAATAACCCGTTTCACCACTTAATAAAAAGCAAGTTGCTATGACGGAATTACCGCCGGACCCTCCCAAAGCAGGACTTGGTACGGCCATTTCACTGGTAGTGGGCAACACCATCGGATCCGGCGTATTTCTGCTGCCGGCTGCGCTCGCGGTATATGGAGGGATTAGCCTGCTGGGCTGGCTATTCTCCTTTTTGGGGGCAATCAGCCTTGCCCTGGTGTTCATGCGTCTGAGCCGGGACCGGCCCGGTGCGGGAGGGCCTTATGCTTTTTCAAGGGACGCCTTCGGGGATTTTATCGGGTTTCAGGTTGCCTGGGGCTACTGGGTCTCCGTATGGGTCGGCAATGCGGCGATCGTAACTTCGGCGGTGAGTTATCTGGGGGTATTTTTCCCCTCGCTTAAGGGAAGCCCCATAGCCGGGGCAGCCACCGGTCTTGGAATTATATGGTTGCTGACCTGGGTAAACACCCGGGGTATCCGGGAAACGGGACTGGTGCAGCGGGTTACTACGGTGTTAAAACTCCTTCCGCTCGTCCTCGTGCCGCTTTTTGGACTTTTTTTCATGGACGTTTCCCATTTCCGCCCATTTAACCTCAGTGACGCGTCGTGGTTTGGGGCAGTGACGGCTACGGCATCGCTGACGTTATGGGCTTTCCTCGGGATTGAATCGGCTACCGTTCCAGCTGGGCAGATTCGCGATGCGGAGAACACCATTCCCCGGGCGACCCTCTGGGGTACCCTCATCGTCGCACTGGTATATGTGAGCGGCTCCGTAGTGATCATGGGGCTGATTCCACCTGCTGCCCTGCAGCTCTCCCAGGCTCCTTATGCAGACGCTGCGAAAATATTGTGGGGGCCTGCCGGCAGCTATATCGTTGCCGCCGGTGCGGTCATCGCGTCCGTTGGCGCATTGAATGGCTGGATCCTGGTGCAGGGGCAAGTGCCGATGGCCGCAGCGGCAGACCGGGTTTTTCCGGCCTTTTTTCAGAAAACGAACCGCAAGGGCGCTCCTGCTGCAGGAATTGTACTGTCGAGCCTGCTCGTTTCAGGCCTGATGGCGATGAACTATCACAAAAGCCTGGTAGAGACCTTTCAGTTCATGCTCTTGCTGGCAACCGCCTCGGTACTGGTCCCATATCTGTTTTGTGCCCTGGCCTACCTTGCGAAAGCCCTTTCCGGGCCCGGGGGCCGGGTAGTACTCCGGCCCGGGGCCTATATCGGTTTTACCGCTTTTTTGTTTTCCCTGTGGGCGATTGCCGGCTCGGGCGAGGAAGCGGTATATTGGGGGTTCCTGCTCCTTACCGCCGGTTCGCCGGTATATATCTGGATGAAAAGAAAGCCATAAGGGAATCAAATAAGCGCTTTTTTCATTTCTTCGACGAACCCTTCACAAAAATCCCGGATTTGTTGCCTGACGTCCCGGAATGCCTGCATAACGGTCTCCTCGCTACCCGTTGCTTTGGCCGGGTCGGGAAAGTTCCGGTGAAACTTTTTTGCAGAGGAGGGGAGTACCGGGCAACGTTCCCTGGCATTGTCGCAGACGGTAATAACGTAATCGAACGCGACGTCGCGGTATTCGTCCACATGGTTGGAAGTTTGGGCAGAGATGTCTATTCCGTCTTCCTGCATCGTAGCCACGGCCCTGGGGTTTACGCCGTGGGTTTCGACACCTGCGCTGAAAATTTCTGCCAGGTTTCCGGAAAATAAGCGCAGATAGCCTTCTGCAATTTGACTCCTGCAACTGTTCCCGGTGCAAAGGACGAGGATTTTTTTCTTTTTCATGACGCTTAAACGAATAGCCAGATAATGTTGATGATACAGAATTTTGGGTCAAAACCAAATACGAGCTGCAGTACCACTACCGAGGCCGTGATTATGACCGGTTTTTTGTACTTGAGAAAAAACGTTTTCATGAAAATGTGTTTATAAGGGTTGAATATTCAGCAGCAATCCATATTTCGGCAGGACAGGCGGTCGGCGATATCCTGGAAATAGTCCCTCACCCCGGCAATAGCAGTTTCGTCAATACAATAACAGATGGCGGTACCTTCCACATTCCCTTTGATCAGGCCGGCACTTTTGAGTACCTGAAGGTGTTGGGACACGGTAGGCTGTGCCAGCGGCAGTTCATTTACGATGTCGCCGCAAATGCAGGTATCTACCTGGAGCAGGTAGTCTATGATCGCTACTCTTGCAGGATGCCCAAGGGCTTTTACCAAGGTGGCTATTTCGTTTTGCCGCGGAGTGAAATGGTCTGTTTTGGTAGCGCCCATATTGTATTAATTTATTGCAATAATACGATAAAATAAATTCGAAAAGGATAACTTCCGGCTGATTTTTTTGTAGCGATACAGGAAAAGATCAGATCACCTTTAAAATCTGTTCCAGCGGGAGGCGTTTTCTTGCTCCGTAAATGCCTTCCGGGGTTCCTTTCCCTACGGCCACGATCATGCAGATTTCCGCATCAGCGGGCAGGCTAAGTGCCCTGGAGACCCTTACCCGGTCAAATCCTTCCATAGGGCAGGTATCATATCCTTCAGCGCTGATGGAGAGCATAAACGTTTGTGCGGCAAGGGCGCAGGATTTGTGGAGGATTACGCGCTGGCCTGCGGTACCCCCATAGCGCATCATCGGTCGGAAAAGGCCTATGAAGAAGGTTGTCAGGAAACGGGCAAGCGTAGAAAGGCCGAAGGGGTCATTGCGGTAAGCGAGGGGCATGAGTTTGCCGTAATATTGATGCAGCGTTTTTAAGCGCTTTGGGCTTTCAGCGTTCAGTGGATCACGGGCGGACTGTTCGAGGTTCCAATTTGCATGGTGGCGCCACCAGCCGCGACGGGTAAGGAATACGACCAGATGGGATGCCGTTTTGGCTGCGTTCTGGCCCAGGCAGAGTGGGACGAGCGCTTGCCGTTGTTCCGGCGACCGCACCCAAATAAATTGCCAGAGTTGCATATTGCTGCTGTTGGGGGCGAGGATTGCGCGCTCGAGGCTGCGCAGCACTACTTCATCAGGAGTAGGAGAAGAAAGGTCAAATTTCCGGTTAGATCTTCTGGAACGGACGATTTCGTCGAAAATGCTGGCTTCAGGTTGCACGATTTTTAAACTATTATACAAGGATTATCCGTGAAATGTTGCGGGGAAAAGGGGTTATTGATCCAGGAGCTTAGGATAAAATGCTTCAGGCATACTTTTTTGCGTGGGCAATCACAACAAGTCTAATCATTGCAGCATTACAGTTGCACGAGGAATTGGGAAAGGCTGGCCTCGGCATTGGTGATGCCCAGCTTTTTCCTGATGCGGGTGCGCATCAGTTCAACCGCTCTTACGCTTTGGCCGGTCATCGCGGAAATCTCCTTGCTGCTCATGTCCAGGCGCAGAAAGGCGCAAATCCTTCTTTCGCCGACGGTCAGTGAAGGACAAATATTGGCAAGGTTTTCATAAAAGCGCTGATCTACTTCCTTAAAACGCATATCGAACGCTTTCCAGGAGTCTTCTTCCAGGGTTTCACCAAGGGTTTCAGCAGCGGAGCGAAGGAAATTCCTGGCTTCTGGTTTGACTTGCCGGCTCTGCTCCAATAATTGCGCAACTTTCGTCTTGATTAAGTCATTTCGCTGTATTTTTCGCATGACCTCTGCAGCCAGGGCTTTGTTTTTGGCTTCCAGTTGCGATTCCAGCAATTGATTTTCCAGTTGGAGATTTTGGGCGGTGAGTTCAAGTTCCAGATTTTTCAGGGCGGTGATGCGATATTTTCTGCGCTGTTGGAACGATAGGAAAAGTCCAATAAAAGCGATTAGTGAAACCACACCTGCGATCTTCCAAACCCGCTTTATCCAGCGTTTATTCTTCTGTAGGACTTCCGCTTCCCAGGCAAGGAATTGCGACTTGAGTTCAGCTTCTTTCAGGCGGAGCAGCACTTCTGCCTTTTTTTCGATTTGAGCACTATTATCGGCAATTCTGCTGAACCTAAGCGCCGCTTCCTGGTCATTGATCTGCTCGTACAGGCGCGAGAGTTTGGTTGCGCTGGTTCTGATATAGGAATGATTCTCTAAAGATTTGCCAAGGGAATACACTTTCTCATAATACACAATCGCCTGGCCAATATTTTGCCGGGATTCATACCATTCTGCCAAGGGGTAATCAAATAAGGCAGACATAGTCTGAAAGCCAAACTGTTTCACAAGCTGCATACCCCGGTCATATTGCCGGAGCATGTCCTTTTCCCGGCCTTGTAGCCGCAGGAGGTCCATGTAATTCGCAATAACGCGAACGTCAGTTGGGGTGTTAACGGGGGTTTTTTCAGCCAGGTTAAGCGCTTTGAGCAAATAGGATTCCGATTCGTTCAAATCCCCTTTCAATTTTAACTGGATTGCAATATTGACATAAACTGCAACGATCTTTTTTTGATAGGCGGGGTCATTTGCCAGGGTAGAATCCTCTGAGGCGGCTTTTTGAAATAGCGCCAGCGCGCTTTCATATAATTCCTTGATCTCGGCGTTATAGGTGTTGTATTCAAAAGTGGCTTTTAAAGCGGCCAGGTCGTTAAGCGCGACTGCTTTGTTGTGATTCGTGCCATACCGCTCTGCCAGTTCTGCAAATTCCTTTACATACGCTGCGGCTTCTCCGGAATATCCGGCGTAAAAGTAACTTTTAGAGGCGGCACTAAGTGCGTCCAGAAGATGGGGCGTAGATCCCGACTGACGAGCAAAAGCAAGGGCTTTGGCCGCATACTCCAGGGATACGCCAGGATTGCTTTGGTGTTGATCTTCTACTATTTTTAAAAGATAGACGACCCTGTCGGTATCGGTCTTTAAGGCTTCCAGTTTTTTTG
>JBMOJO010000209.1:0-6324 GCA_049315745.1 Saprospiraceae bacterium
CATCCAAATATAATTTGGCGCGAAGCGCCAAGAAAAACCTTTTTACACAACCCCATACACTTTATCATCCCTAAACGATGGGCTCGAGAATGAAAAACCCGTAAGGCGGGAAATCCAGGTATTCATGGTCCAATCCCACCTGAAAGGTTTGCCCACTCCAGTGGTCGAAGAGCCTGGCAGGGACCGCGCCGTTCTCTTTAAACGCATACCAGGTGAGCCGGGTGGTATATCCACTGAAATTGAATACACAAAAAAGCCGTTTTTCGTCGAGGTTCCTGATGTATCCGGCAACGTGGCGGTTATGCGGGGACATCCAGGTCAGGTTTTTCCTGTCGGCCACCACAGGCAGGCTTTTACGGATGCCAAGCAGGCGCTGGGTACCTGAAAAAATCCGTTGTTCCACCGTTCCCGTCAGTGTAATCCGGCTATTTTTGCCCCAATCAATGCGCGGGCGGTGCATCCAGCGGTTGTCATAACTTTTGCCGGGGTCCTGGAGGTAACTGTAGTCGTTGGTATATCCCACCTCGTCGCCATAAAACAACATGGGCAAGCCTCCGAGGAAGAAGCTGTGGGCTTGCATGAGGAAGATTTTCTGAATAGCGAGTTCAATGGCCTGGTAGTCCTGGTCGAATTGAGCCTTCTCGAGGCCGCACAAGGCAGCCAGCGACCCGCTGATCCGCGCATCACCGGTCTTGGGGTTAAAGGAAAAAAGCGCACCCCTCGCCGGGCTATATCCAATCGCCCCGGAATAGAATTCCTTCAGAAATTTACGGTGCTGATAGGGATCCTGGCCGGTTTGGGCAATCATATTGTCGTCATAGCCCAGTCCGATATCGTCGTGGCAGCGGGTATAGGTAATCCAGGAGGTACCCAGGGGCTTTTGGAGGATTTCATGCTGAGCGGCGAGCATTACGCGGGTATCCCCGGTGGCGAGCATATCCCACTGCAGGGCCATTTGGGTAGCATTATAGGCAAAATCGCACTCCTTGGCGGCGAAGGCGCCGGTACCAAAATATTTCATGATCTCGACAGGCGCAACAATAGCTTCTCCAAGCAAGGCCATACCCGGGGCGCTGACCAGCACACATTGTTTGATCAGGCGCAGCAGCGTATGCGCCTGGGGCAGGTTTTGACAGGTCGTACCCGGGGTTTTCCAGATAAATGCCGGGGCATCAATGCGCAGCAGGTCCACGCCCAGGTTGGCATAGAACAGGATATTGTCGAGCATTTCGCAAAATACCGCCGGGTTGGTGTAGTTCAAATCCCATTGATAAGTGTGAAATACCGTCATCACCCATTTTCCCGATTCCGGGTCGAAGGTAAAACTGCCAGGTGCGCTCTCGGGAAAAATATCCGGCATGAAAGGCTCAAACTGGTCCGGAATGCGGCGGTCGGGGTACATATAAAAATAGCCCTGATATTGCTCGTCGCCCTTGCGTGCCCTCTCCGCCCAGGCATGACGGTGCGAAGTATGGTTCAACACGATATCCAGCATGAGGTACATCCCTTTTTCCTGCATGGCTTTTCTCAAAGCGATCAGATCTTCCAGGGTACCAAAGCGCGTATCCACCTTTCTGAAGTCAGAAACGGCATATCCCCCATCGCTCTCCCCTTCCGGACTTTCAAAAACAGGCATCAGATGGAGGAAATTGATACCGAGGCGGGAAAGATAATCCAGTTTTCCCGGCAAATCCAGCAGTTTTCCGCAAAACCGGTCCACATATAAGCTCATTCCTGCAAGTTCATTGCTCAGAAACCAGCCTTCCTCCCCCGCTTTTTCCATATCGCGGCGCTTCAGGTCGTCCGCCCTTTCAGCATGGGCATGTGCCAGTATCCGGACAAGTTTATCCCAAAAAACAGGGCCTTCGGGATGTTGCCCGTATATTTCAACGTATAGGGCCAGGAGCGTTTCAAAGGCGTTGGAAAGCCGCCCGAGGAAAACCTGCCCGTCCGGGGTTTCCGCCCGGATTATCGTTTTGAGCACTTCTGCGGTTTGATGATCTAATGTGCGCTGATCCGGAAAATTCATATACTCGATCGGATTACTGCCGCTAAAGACGACAAGAAATGAATCATTTTCGTGTACTTACACAGGCTTTGAAGAAATGCGCAGCGTGGCCAGGGCAGCAATTAACAACAATACCCCCGCAAAAGTAATCGCCTGGCCGGCATCATTGTTGAGCAGGTGTTTGGAAATCGCCCCGAACGTGAGGGTCTGGAAAATCATGGGGATAACGATCATCATATTGATTATCCCCATGTACACCCCGTAGCGCGCTTTAGGTATTTCGTTTACCACCAATAAATAAGGTACCCCCATCATACTTGCCCAGGCGATACCGAACCCCGTCATCGGGGCAAAAAGCAAATATTTGTTTTCGATATGCGGAAATACCAGCAGGCCAAAGCCTGCGAGCAGGAGGCAAATAAAGTGTACCTGCCTGGGCCCATACTTTTTCGCGAGGCCAACAAGTCCGAAAGCAGATAAGAAGGTGACAACATTGTACCAACCATTCACCAGACCGGTCCAGGCCACTGCTTCTTCAAAAAGCGATTTATTCCCGGCAGGGGTAGTGTTCCAGACCGAAAGGGCGATACTTTTTGCCGCGTTTTGCCAATAGCAGAACAGGGCGTACCATTGAAACAGATACACCAGCGACAATTTCCACATCACCCGGGGCATGTCCATAATCGCATCCACAATTTCCAGGTTTTGGGCAAAAATCACCCGGAGCACGGGGTGGGATTCCGTTTTTTTCATCAAAACATGCAACAAATCCCGGCGGAATAGGGTGAAGGGAAGCAGGAGCAGTAAGAGCGTATAGGCAAACAGCGTGGTGATGACCGATAAAAAGAACTGTACCACGGGGTGCGGCATACCCTTGTTGCGCTCCCGGAGCGCTGCAAGTTCATCCGCAGTAGGCGGTATCTCCGGCGTTTTGTACAAACTCCAGGATACCGATCCAATGGAGCAAACCGTGCCCAAGAAAAAAGAGGCATATACCCAAACCGGGAGGGAACCGGCCGTACCACTGAAAAATTTTTGAAAAACGAACAAAGAGACATTCGCGAGGGTAATCCCCAGGCCCGTAAAGAAACTCTGGGAGAGGAAGCCTAGTCCGAATTGCTCCTCCGGAAGTTTATCCGCAATAAAGGCTCTGTAGGGCTCCATTGCCGTATTATTGGCCGCGTCCAGTACCCATAACAAGCCGGCGGCCATCCAGAGAGTACTGCTGAAGGGATACACAAACAGACAAAGGCTGCAAAGCAACGCGCCAATAAAAAAATACGGCTTCCTGCGGCCAAAACGCGGGTGCCAGGTGCTGTCGCTCAAAGCCCCGATAATCGGCTGGATCAATAAACCCGTCATCGGGCCTGCGAGGTTGAGGATGGGTATTTCGTCAGGTTGGGCGCCGAGCATATCGTAAATGGGGTTTACCGCGCTCTGCTGTAAACCGAAACTGTACTGAATGCCGAAAAAACCGACATTCATATTGATGATTTGCTGAAAAGAGAGCCTTGGTTTGAGCATGGTCAAAGGTGTTTTGTATGTTATGCCGAACTGCTGTTAAAGACAAAATTTCACAGAAGGGGTATCTGTTTACCAGGGGTATCCGCGGCTTCGCCGGGGTTCTGTAAATAGTCTTTTGCCGCCTCGACGGCAGAGTGTTCTGCTGAGCGACACGTCATTTGCACAATTTCGCTTCGCAAAATCGTGAAAATGACGTGTCGCTCAAAACATCATTCGGCGCGAAGCGCCGTAAAAAACCTTTTTACCCAACCCCAAAAAGACTACTGAGGCCATCAAAAATATCAGGCCGGTATTACGCTTACCCGCGTGAAGGCAGTTGGCTGTAAGTGCTCTGGCACGCCCTGCTTATTCAAAAACGGCAACGCTTACCCCGTCCCGCGCCGAATTCCAGTTGGGTACGCTCATAGAACGTCCGTTGAAACGAAGCTTCAAAGATGCAGGGGGGGAAGCGGGCGCAAACAAATCCGCGCCGGTGAGGAAGCTGCGCATCACCTGAAAACCCGGATGCGGGCTTAGGCTGGTCTGGCTATCCCCATTATCATAGAGGAACATGGCAATCACCGTTTTCTCTGCAGGGCAGAGGCCGGCAGAAGACAGGACATGGCCTTCGGCAACCAGGGAATCCCTTCCATGGATTACGGCCCTTGAAGCGCTGAATATAGCCAGTACACTCTGGTCTTCCTTCCGGGGCAATCCGGCGAGCAGAAGGCTGGCCGGGGAACCGGAACCCGGAAGAGTGCGGAGATAGACTAAGGCGTTCGGCCTTCGGAAGGGTTCAAGATAATAGTGGACGGGCCTTTCGCCGGTTTTTCCCGTTTCGACAAAGAATTCGTAGTAAGTACCGGACCGAGCGCGCCAGGGGCCCCAATGGCCACTGGAATCAGCGGTAAACACCGCTTGTGGCGCTGCACTTGTTCTGTTTCCGGTATCCGGATCCAGGGCATAAATCTGTACCGTTGCGCCTGCTTGCGGCGTATTTTCCCCAAGGCTGATCACCCTGCCACTGATGGGTATCCACTTGATTTTTCTTGTCTTTTCTACAAGAACCGCCTTCCCAGGGTTAAAAAATCCAAACATCTCCCGAAAAGTTTCGGCAGAAGTTGCTACCTCGTAATGATCCAATGCGCTGAAGCGGATATTTTTCGCCCCGGGAATTTCTTTGCCCTTTACCACCAGATCACCTTCCGAAAAAAGATTGAGCGTCGGAACCTCTCCGGCAGGGCCCGCAGGGCGCGGTTGTACACCGCTGCCAATATGCACATAGTGGGCTACTTTGCCGGCACGCGCGGGGTCCGCCAGGTAAGCATAGCCAAGGCCCCCTCCCGCAGAATGCCCGACAAGATTGATTTTAGAGGACTGCGTTTCCGCAAGGACCCGGTCAACAAAGGTGTCCAGTTTACCCAAAGCAGCCCTTGCACCGCCACCCAGGGTATTCCAGTCGAACACACGGAGACGGTCCGGACAGTATCCCTGGTCTATAAACCGTTGCACCTGGCCGGAGTAGGTATCTCCCGAGGCCAGGAAGCCGTGCAAGAATACTACCGGCATATAGCCAGGGTTACAATCTTGCCCGGGCGCACCGGCGTTTGCTTTGCCTGGGAGAAATTCAGGGCGTACCGCAAGAACAGATAAACAGGCGAGTGTGAGGGTGAAAATGGAGGGCCTTCCCATCATAAATTTGGAATTTTCCCGGAAGATTACAATTTTTTGGGGAAATCCAAAAATTTCAGCCTATTTCCTCGCTCGTTTCCGAAATTTGAACGCAGACATAATCGTCTCGACCCTTTCCCTTCGGATCAGGCCAAAAGCAATCATTGCAAAAAGGACCAGCCAGAGCATCCCCTTGATAAAAAAGAACATGAACCCGATTAAACCTATTCCCTTCAGCCATTCCATGCGTTTTCACTTTTATACATGAATAATTTTCAGTCTGAATTTACCTAAACAGCACCTCCTGCTTCCTGCCGGACTAAAGCTTCCAGTGCTTCAAAAATCGCAATCGTATAGTCGAACCCTTTGTTTACCTCCCCGGCCCAGCTATCCTGCTGGATTTGCCGTACCGCCGTCAGTGCATCCTGCATTTGTTCAAAATCGTATATCTTGCCGGCCGAAGGTACTTTTGACTTCATCATCTGCCCGCCAAACATCAGGGCCAGATAATGGAGATAAACATGCGGCAAGCGGTCTGCCTGGTTTAACCCACGCAGATAGTCCCCGTATGCCATTGTGCTTTCCAACACATCGCCCCGTTGAGCGCCTGCTGCCAATAGCTCCGTAATGTCCGCCCCGACCGCCACTGAACGGTTTAGCGCAGGATGCGGAAGCGGGCCGCTTTCCAGTGCATCGAACAAATGCTGCTGCTGCACCAGATAATGCAAGTATGCCTGCTTGTCCAACTCCCCTTTGAACATCCGCACGTTGAAGGGCATGCGCTCTGCTATGCGGTGCTTCTCCGATGTCGCTTCTTTTAATGGTAACATAACTAAAGTTTTTAAAGATTGTTTGCAGGGCAGCATCCAGCCCGCCCCGCACCGCGTCCCTCACACCGCGAAAATAAGCAATTATTTGTTATGTAGAAATAGTCTAAATAAAAAAGATTGGATAAAATAGCCTGATACAGGACACTGCCAGAGCTGCGCAGCAGGCTTTTGCCGCCTGCGGCGGCAGAATTTTCTCTTCTATCAGGGGTTGTGTAAAAAGTCTTTTGCCGCCACGGCGGCACAATATTCTTCTGAGCGAGGTTGTGTAAAAAGGTTTTTTACGGCGCTTCGCGCCGAATTATGTTTTGAGAG
>JBMOJO010000028.1:0-26594 GCA_049315745.1 Saprospiraceae bacterium
CTGCCCCGGAAAAATATATTTGGGGGTTGTGTAAAAAATCTGAGGTTGTGTAAAAGGGTTTTCGCCGCCTGCGGCGGCGAAATATTCTTTGGATGGAGACATGTTTTTCCTGATTTTGCTTCGCAAAATCAGGAAAAAGATGTCTCCATCCAAATATAATTTGGCGCGAAGCGCCAAGAAAAACCTTTTTACACAACCCCTCTCAAAATAATATTCTGCCGCCGCAGGCGGCAAAAGACTTTTTACGGCGCTTCGCGCCAAATAATCTTTTGAGAGACACATCATTTTTGAAATTTCGCTTCGCGAAATTTCAAAAATGATGTGTCTCTCAAAATAATGTTTTGCCGCCGTAGGCGGAACCTTTTTACACAACCCCTATTACAAACCCCTGAACAATTACCTTTTTTCCCTGGCCCAGGAATCCTTGAGCTGGACCGTGAGGTTAAATACGGGCCGTTCTGCTGTTGAATCGGGGTCGGCAGCGAAATATCCTTTCCGGAGGAACTGGAACTGGTCACCTGGGCGGGCGTGCCCGAGCGCGGGTTCCCCCATTGCCTGTTGAAAAACCTTCAGGGAATCCGGGTTGATAAAGGCCGTGAAGTCTTTGTCTTCGTGTTCTGTCGGCGTAGGGTCGGTAAAGAGCCTGTCGTAGAGCCGTACTTCGAGCGGAACCGCATATCCGGCAGCAACCCAATGCACGACCCCTTTCACTTTAAGTCCGGAAGTATCCGCACCTGAGCGGCTTTCCGGGAAGTAGGTGCAGCGCAGCTCCGTCACCCCGCCGGAATGCGGGTCGCGCACGACCTCGTCGCAGCGGATGATATAGGCGCTTTTCAGACGGGTCATCTGGCCGGGAGAGAGGCGGAAATAGTTCTTTGGCGGGTTTTCCATAAAATCTTCCTGCTCGATGAACAACTCGCGCGCAAAAGGTACTTTGCGAACACCGCTGGACGGGTCCTCCGGGTTGTTCTCCGTCTCGAGAAACTCCGTCTCGCCCTCAGGATAGTTGACGATGACCACTTTCAGCGGGTCGAGGACGGCCATTGCCCGTATGGCGGTTTTGTTCAGGATTTCCCGGGCGGAGAATTCCAGCAGCTCGATCTCGATCACGTTGTCGCGTTTGGCCACCCCTGCGCGTTCGCAGAAATTGACGATGGCCTGTGGGGGGTATCCCCTTCTGCGCAGTCCGGAAAGGGTGGGCATGCGCGGGTCGTCCCACCCCGTCACAATCCCTTCCTGTACCAGCTTGAGCAGTTTGCGCTTGCTCGTGATCATATAGGCCACGTTCATGCGCGCAAACTCGATCTGGCGGGAAGGGAAAATCCCGAGTTGTTCGATCAGCCAGTCGTATAGCGGACGGTGGTGACGAAACTCGAGGGAACAAAGCGAATGCGTGATTTTTTCGATGGAATCGCTCTGGCCATGCGCAAAATCGTACATCGGATAAATGACCCACTTATCGCCGGTGCGGTGGTGATGGGCGTGCTTGATGCGGTAAATCACGGGGTCGCGCAGGTGCATATTGGGCGACGCCATATCAATTTTCGCACGGAGCACACGCGCCCCATCGGGAAAGGCCCCTGCTTTCATTTGAGCGAACAATTCGAGGTTTTCTTCAATACTCCGGTTGCGGAAGGGGCTGTCGGTACCGGGCTGTGCGGGGTTGCCTTTCATTGCGGCAATCTCTTCTGAAGTCGAGTCGTCCACATACGCCAATCCCTTTCGGATGAGGGCAAGGGCAAATTCGTACAATTGGTCGAAATAATCCGAAGCATAAAATTCGTTGGCCCATTCAAAACCAAGCCAACGCACGTCTTCCCGGATGCTGTCCACGTATTCCACATCTTCTGCTACCGGGTTGGTATCGTCAAAGCGGAGGTTGCACTTTCCATGGTAACGCTTGGCGATGCCAAAATTTACCGTAATTGCCTTTGCATGGCCGATATGCAGGTAGCCGTTGGGCTCCGGCGGGAAACGCGTATGCACGCGCCCTTGGTGCTTACCACTGGCAATATCCGCTTCAATAATTTCTTCTATAAAGTTGAGGGATTTCTCCTCCATGGGTGCTGTCGTAGTCATAACGCTTTGATTGATTGCATTTTGTTGATCCTGTCAACCTGTTTGCCTCACATTTTCTCCGGCATCTCTATTCCCAGCAGGTCCATCCCCATATTGAGCACATTGGCCACCGCCATGCTCAACTGAAGGCGGAACGCACCTGCAGCAGGGCTTTCTGCCTTGAGAATTGACCTTTCGTGGTAGAAACGGTGGTAGGATTTTGCCAACTGAAAGCAAAAATTTGCCACAGCAGAGGGATCATAACCCTCGGCTGCTTCCTGGATAATATCCGGAAACTGAAACAGTTGCACCAGCAGTTCTTTTTCTTCCGGAAACAGGGAGCTGTACTCCGAAGTCGCCCCTTCCGGAAAGGCCGTATGCTTTCTGAGCACAGACTGCACGCGGACATAGGCATTTTGGATGTAAGGCCCCGTCTGGCCGTGCAAATCCACCGATTCTTTGGGATCAAAAATCATCCGCTTCTGGGGATGGACTTTGATCAGGAAGAATTTAAGGGCTGCAAGGCCGATTTTGCGCACGATAGCCTCCTTTTCTTCCTCGCTCAGACCCGAGGTGGTATCTCTGTCGAGGCTGTTGTCACGTGCCTCTTTCATGACTTCTTTCATCAGGTCGTCGGCATCCACTACGGTCCCTTCCCGGGATTTCATCCTCCCGGTAGGAAGTTCTACCATGCCGTAGGAAAGGTGGTGCAAGCCGGCGGCGTAGGGCGCTTTCATCCGCTTCATAATTTCGAAAAGGACCTGAAAATGGTAGTTTTGCTCATCCGCTACCACATAGATCATTTTTTCGGCCCCAAAATCCTGGTAACGGAGGTCGGCAGTACCAATATCCTGGGTGATATACACCGAAGTGCCATCGCGGCGCAGGACGAGTTTCCTGTCCAGGCCTGCATCTTCGAGGTTAATCCAGACGGAGCCGTCGTCCTGGCGATAAAACACGCCTTCCGCAAGTCCTTTTTCGATCGCATCCTTTCCCAGCAGGTAGGTATCGGATTCGTAGTACCACTTATCATATTCGACCCCAAGACTGACGAAGGTTTCGCGGAAGCCCTCGTACACCCAGGCATTCATTTGTTTCCAAAGGGCAACGGTAGCGGCATCGTTGGCCTCCCAATTGCGGAGCATTTCGCGGGCTTCGCTGCCCAGGGCGCTGTATTCGTTGAAGTAGGTATCTTTGAAGGCTTTGAAAAAAGCCTCCTTGTCCTGTCCTTCTTGGGCACGGGCAGCGAAAACGGCATCAGCCTCGGGTGTTGCTTGCCACTGGGCGTATTCCTCCCGGAATATTTTCTCGAAGAGGACATAGAAGTCGCCTACAAAATGGTCACCTTTGGCCTTTTGGGATTCGGGGGTTGCCCCCTGTCCGAATTTCTGCCAGGCGAGCATGCTTTTGCAAATGGCAATCCCGCGGTCGTTGATAATTTGTACCCGTACCACATCGTACCCCGCGGCATCCAGGATTTTATATACCGACCATCCCAGCAGGATGTTGCGGATATGGCCGAGGTGCAGGGGTTTGTTTGTGTTGGGGGAACAGGATTCCACCAGTACCCTGGAATTTTTGCGCAGGGCCCGGCCATAGTGTGGGGCCTGGCAAACCGATTCGACAAAGTCGAGCCAAAAGCGGGTACTAAATTCCAGGTTTAGGAACCCTTTAATTACATTGTAGCCGCTGATATCCGGAATGGCTTTTTCGAGATAAGTCCCCAGCTTGTCCGCAATATCTTCCGGTTTCATTTTGATATAGCGGGTCAGCGGGAAAACGACGAGGGTGAAATCCCCTTCAAACTCTTTTTTTGTGGGGGCAAGCGTCAGGGATTCCGGGGCGATATTTGCTCCGTGGTTCTGGAGCAGCCACTGCGAAGTGCATTGTACGATCTGTTCGAGAATATTCATAGTACGATAGTGATAAAAACGCAGCAAAATTAACGGAAAAGCTGAAAAAAAATCCCTTTTGCAGCGATATCGGCGAAAGCTGCCGAATTCTTTTCAAGTGGCCGTTCAAACTTTCGGAACCGTTTTCACCAGAAATACCTTTCCGGGGATACAGGGGCCAAAAGGCGAGTTGCCCGACCAAATTCCTTCGAGACGCCAGACCCCGCCTTTTTTCGACAGCTTCAGTTCGCAGCGTTTGAAGCACCAGGCCATATCCTCGAGGCGGGTATAGCGCAGGATTTTTTCCTCGCTGAGGATCAGTTCGGCCCCATTGACGGTCCCTTTAAGTTGCATTTCCGCATAAATGTTTTCTATACTGGAGTAGGAAGAACCCGTAATGGCATTTCCCCGTTGTTCAAGATTGAGTTCGAAGTAGTATTTGGGGCGAAAGCCGCCCTTATCCTGAGTGAGATAGCCCGTCCAATAACCCTCGAAGGGCCTGTCCTGCGCGGCCAGACAGTCGGGGAGCGCGGCGAATACAAGCAGAAAATACAGCGATTGGCGCATAAAAAAAATTGAGGCGGAAAGCATACGCCGGATGCGCGGATAGCTTGCGGCAATCCTGTAATGTGTGGAATGCTCAGGGTGCTTCGAAGAAAGTAAAAAGCGTTTTTCCATAATTGCGCTGCATGATGAAGCATGAATGGGCTTCAAAGGAGTGATGTGGGTTGTGTTCTAACACCAACCAGCCCCCGGGACGCAGCAGCGCGTGGGAAAAAACCAGTTCCGGTATTTCCTCCAGCTGTGGCAGCCCGTATGGCGGACCAGCGAAGATATAGTCGTAGTGCTCCTTACAATGTGTGATATACCTGAAAACGTCCGATTGTACAATTTTAATATACGGTTCGATCTCCAGCAAGCGGGCCATTTTGCGCGCGAAAGCCACTGCCGGGCCAAATTTATCCACATAAGTCACATCTGTACAGCCCCGGGATATCAGCTCATAGCTATGGCTCCCGGTGCCCCCGAAAAGATCGAGTACTTTCAGCTCCTCAAAATCCAGGCTGTTGGACAGGATATTGAACAGCCCCTCTTTGGCAAAATCCGTGGTGGGCCGGGTCGGCCAGTGATCTGCGGGCGGCGTAAAGCGCCTGCCCTTAAACTTTCCGCCAATAATGCGCATAGGGAGTCAACTGATTTTCCGGAATTGAACCACCGCGTTCAGGTCATTAAAAAAATGAGGTGCATGGGCGGACATTTTACTGCCATAAGTCCGTGGAGCACCTAATACTGCGAAAGTCAGCTGCCGGATATACCTGCTCAGCATCCGGAAAACCTCTGAATCGGGCACGATTGTGCCCGAAAGGACAAGCTCCTGCGTCTCTGTACTAAGGTGAAAGCGATCGAATACCAGGAGCAGGTAATACAAAAAATCTTTAGCATCCCGGCATACAAACCAGTTTTCGAAGACCAGCCGCCCGCTTTCAAAATAGAACAGCAATATGCGGCTGTCCCAGAAATGGGCCAGGAGGCGTTTGCCCGACTGCCAGTGCGCAGGGATTTGTTGCAGTACCGCCTGGCTAAAATGGAGCGGCTCCACACGGGGAAAGTTTTTAGAACGCCAGGTATCGAGCGCTTCAGGAACAGCATAGATTAAGTGGGCCTCCTGGGACGGCAGGAAAGCGGAACATACCCGGTCGGCGGAACCGATATCGTTCCCATGTGCCAGGCAGGCCCGTGCCGATCCGGCATCAAACAGCCGCGCCGGAACAAGTGCGTGGCGACTGGAGCCGATGGCCAGAGCGATATCCGCATAAGGAAAGAAGAGCAACGGGTTTTGTGCGCTGACTTCCTCAAGATCAAGGGCAAAGGTATCTGTTACCGGGAGACCTTGGCGCCGGAGGAAGAGCGGCTGGCCTGCAGCGTCGTAAATACAATAACAAAAACTGTCCATTCCAACCAGAATGGACAGTTTTCCAGAAGCAGTTTGTTGGGTAGAAAAATAACTTTCAACAATGTCCGTCCTGATTATTCCCAATTGCCTGACAGGTTTGGAGAAAACATATTACCGAACTTCAACAAAGATTCCGGGTCGTATCTTTGGTCATAGCGGGCAAAGCGCTTATCTGCGAAACGGCCCATGAAGACTTTTCGCTGGGCGCCGACTTCTACCACCGGAACCTTAGTGCTTTGATAATCAATTACATCTGCTGAAATTGCAAAGGTTCCGCCATTACTGAACGGCACATAACGGAGGGAGTCGAAGTTGTTCATCCCCAATATCTTGCGCATCGAATCCACTGCAGGGACGAGAAGGGTATCATAAGTAATCTCCCCGGTGAAGTTCGGATCGTCGGGATCGCCGAAAACCTGGATTACTTTGAACTGGCCCTTGTTCAGGATTTGGCTGAGCGTATCGAAATTTGGTGCAAAGACACCGGTGATATCGCGGAAGGCCTCCTGTGCTTGTCTGATTTTCATCAGCTGATCTACGACAACGCGCTCGCGGCGTTCTTTTTCTGCCTTAAACGCAATGGGTTCCTTGATGCTGTTGTACAATGCATAAAGCAGAAAGGCAATAATCGCAACGAGCACCAGATTAATGACTAATTTCATTTTGTCGGATTGTTTTGACTTAAAATAGGTTGAAGTTTCCAGGTGTTAATAACCAATGCAATTTTAGGGAACTTAACGCACTTAGTAAAAAAATGCCCCCTAAATTTTTGAAATAAGGCAATTATTGCACCCCAACCTTACAAATGCCGTCATAAACTGCCCCATCCTCGATGCTGATTACTCCCGCGAGGATATTGCCGCGCACGACAGCGTTCTTTTCAAGGTGCAATAGTCCTGAAATATTGATATTTCCCTTTACCTGCCCCATGATGAGGGCCTCTTTTGCCTTTACATCGCCCTCTACCCTACCCTCACGGCCGATGACCAGTTTTTTTTCGCAGGACAGCTCTCCATGAATAGACCCATCGAAGCGGATATTTTCACTCGAGCTGAAATTCCCGTTTAATTTTGAACCGCCGGAAATAACGGTGGTGTTGATGGCATCCTGGGTGGCGATAGCGCCTGGCGCTGTGCTTTCCCTAGCCGAGCGGGAAGAACTGTTTGGCATGTGGTTTGTTTTTAATTTTCTGTCACCATAATAAGCGATAGGACCAGCAACGAAAGTATAAGCTTTTCCCAACATTTTAAAATATGGCTACAACAATTTTAGCAATCGAGTCATCTTGTGACGATACCGCTGCCGCAGTAGTCCGCGACGGGGTGGTACTGAGTAATATTATGGCTTCCCAGGATGTCCATCGGCAGTATGGAGGGGTTGTGCCCGAACTGGCCTCACGCGCGCACCAGATGCACATCGTACCGGTTGTGGACGCTGCGCTGCGGACCGCGCAAGTATCCAGGGCCCAGTTGGATGCCGTAGCCTTCACCCGGGGCCCCGGGCTGATCGGCTCGTTGATGGTCGGTGCTTCTTTCGCGAAGGGACTTGCGCTCGGCCTGGGAATCCCCCTGATTGACGTCCACCATCTGCAGGCGCATGTACTGGCACATTTTGCCGGGGAGCTGCGTCCGTCTTTTCCCTTCCTTTGCCTTATTGTTTCGGGAGGCCATACCCAGATCATGCTCGTTAAAGATTACCTCGACATGGAGGTGGTCGGACAGACGCTCGACGATGCCGCAGGGGAGGCTTTTGACAAAACCGGCAAGATGCTTGGCCTGGGTTATCCTGCAGGGCCGGGCATAGACCGCCACGCCCGGGAGGGTACGGCCCGCTTCAACTTTCCGGAGCCGGCTATTCCGGGCCTCGACTTCAGTTTCAGCGGGTTAAAGACTGCGATTTTATATTTTCTGCGAAAACAACTGCAACAGGACCCACGGTTTTTGGAAACCAATCTCAACGACCTTTGTGCTTCGATCCAGGAGCGCATCGCAAGTATCCTGATGCACAAGATCATCCTCGCATCGGACCGGTACCAGATAAAGCAGATTGCCATTGCCGGGGGCGTAGCGGCAAACTCAGGGCTCAGGGCGGCGATTGCACGCGAAGGGGCGGCGCGCGGCTGGACGACTTTTATCCCCCCCATGGAATACTGCACCGACAATGCCGCCATGATCGGTATTGCCGGGCACTACAAATTTCTGCGCAAGGCGTTTGCCCAACAGGACGCTGCCCCGGTAGCCCGTTGGGCCATGTAAGCCGGCCCCGGGTTGCCGTTACGGGCGCAGATACTGCTTTGAAAGGACAAGACCCGGCAAAGTCAGGCTTACTGTCTTCTGGCCCCGAAAGGCACTTTGCAGGGCGCTTAGTATTGTTCGAGCAATCGCTTTTTCATTCGGTCGAACTCTTCCTCCGTCAGGATACCCTGGGTCTTGAGATCGGCGAGTTCCTTGAGCCGGGCGACAACATCTTTGCCTGCAGAGGGGGCAGCGGCTGCCTGGCCAGGTGTATCCAAATCAACAACGATCGTATTGTCTTTTCCTTCCGACGTCTTTTGCTGGCGGGCAAGATCTTCGGCTACCTTCTTCCCTTTTTCAAATTTTTCCTTGTAAAGTTTTTTCAGCCGATCGGGATCAAAATCGAGGATTGTCCCGCCCATTTCAAAGTGCTTTTTGAACACTTCGCCCAGTGCGTAGGTCGAGGCGCCCGCAAAGACCGACACGGTCACGCCGCCGAGGAACGTACCGATGACCGGGATCATTTTCGCCACGCTGCCCGCAGTAATCCTGGCGACGGTGGAGCTGGTCAGGGCGGTCACGATGGCCTTGCCCTGGGTTTCAGAGAAATCTACGCCATAGGCGCGGCACAATTGCCGGATCATATCCAACTGTACGGCCCCGACGGCAAAAATATCCGCGATAAGGACGGGGATCAACCCCGCGCCCATAGACCATACGACGTGGTTGCGGATGATGGTTTCGGCGTGCTTGCTGCGTTCCGCCTGGGTATGCTGTTCGTCCATGTCCTTTTTTTTAAATTTAAACACCCTTGCCCGGAGTTGGTTGAATATGGTTTGCAGAATACCCACCGAGGCCGTCTAATTACCCACCTTAAGCCTTTCCCCTGCAGTATGGCTGCTGAATTCGGGGGCATACATACACTGTGCGGTAGTGATCCCGCCGGAGAAATCCCCCCGATGGTTAACGCGGAGCGGATATTCGAGGACATAGGCGCCCCGGGGCAGATAATCAATAAAGAAGTGGGTAGCCAGGTCGCCGGGGCTTTCGTAGTATCCGAGCCCGCCCTGCCAGCGGTAGGTACTTAAGGGGTTGACAGGTTCCAGGCCACCGGCGCGCATATCTTTGAGGTGTACAAATTCCATCGCCCGGTCCACGCGCAATTCCAGTCGGACGATCAGTTTATCCCCCGGCTGGAGCGGCCGGCCCTCGTCCAGCGGCTCAAGTACTGCACCGCTATCGCCTGTAGTCTCCCTGAACAGTGTTTTCCGGAGCGTGAGCGGGGTTTCCTCAAACGATTTGATTTTATCCAGTTGCTCAAAATACTGCCAGTACAAGCCGCCCCAGGCGATCACCTGGTTGGGGTTTTGGAGTTCGACGGTAGCCATATTCGGCTGGACATCCTTTCCCTCCCATCGTACTTTATAATATCCTGTGCCCGGTTCTGCAGATTTCCGGGCCAGGGCCATGGTTTCCCCGAGGGCTTTTTTATTTGTTGCCAGGGGAAAAGAGACTTGTACCTGCTGGTTGTTGTTCAGCCATTGTACGTCCCCCCGGGTTTTGAGGAGCGCATATACGGCATCGGCGGTAGCTTTAGTACTTGGCCACCGGTTCGTCTGTTTGTGTTTGAGCAACCAGATCTTCATTTCTTCGACATCGGAAGCGGATTTTCCCACCTCCTCGAAAACCTCGATCAGCAGGGACTGGGTTTCTACCGGCAACTGGTTCCAGTAATACCCACCGGGCGTTTTCCAGTACATCCCTAACGCTTCCGAGCGCAGGGCACGCTCCCTGAGGGAGGCGAGGATACGGGAGGGCGTTTCGCCATCGCCGTTGCGCAACAGGGCGAGGGCGATCATCCCTTGTTCCATGATGCCCTGGGTATTCCAGAAGGCCCTGGCCTGGCCGATATAGTAATCGAAAGCAGGTTTGATTGCCTCGTCCAGGGACGGGGCGCCCTCAAAGGAGCGGGTATAGAGATAGTGAACGGTGAGTGAAGAGAGGTGGTTTTCCTCTGCTTTTACCTTTCCTTCCCGGACGTTCTCCATCAGGCGCCGGTAGTCCTCGTCTATCTGGAGGTCGAGATAACCCACGGCCCGGTCGCGGACGATCAGGGCCGCTGTGGAAGAAATGCCCAGGCGGTTTAGCTTGCCCAGGCCGGCGGCGATATGCTGGGTAATATAGCGGTTTTCCGGGCCACCCGGAAACCAGGGGAATGCCCCGTTGGGCGCTTGCATATCCGAAAGCGCCTGGACGGCATCTGCCTGCTTCCGGGCCATATTGTTCAGGTCGAACAGCAAGGCGATGTTCTTTTGCTGTTGTTCTTCCTGTTGTGCTTCAAAAACCCAGGGGGTTTCCTCCAGCAACAAGGATTTCAGCTCCTGGTTTTGCGAAAGGCGGCTGGTCAGCGAGCCGGCATCCCTCCACCGGTCGAACATGGCCTCCAGCCCCGGGGTATTCCGCACAATATTGCCGGCGATCGCATTGGCATAAAAACGGCTGAAGACTTGTTCCGCGCAGGCATAGGGGTACTCGATAAGGTACGGCAGCGCTTTAATCGCCAGCCATGCGGGGTTTGAAGTCATTTCAATACTCAAGCGAAGCGGGGAAAGCGTCGGGGAAGCCCCCGCATTTTTCAGGGATTCCAGCGTAAATACTTTTTTTGCGCCCCCCCGGACGTAAAGGGGGACCGAGGCAGTCACCTGCATACGGTTGGGCAGCACGGGAAGGGTATTTTCCTCCGCATCCGTAAAATTCCCGGCACCGGCGCTGATCCGCACGACGAGGGCACCGGAAGCATCGGCAGGCACCTTGATCTTCCATACGAGCGGGGCCGACTGCCCGTCGCCTGCCAGAAAAGCCGCCGCACTGCTCGGGTTGCCATAAGCTGCATCTACCGGTTGCATAGTCAACGCGTCGAACAACTCGAGCCGCGCACTCCCCTTCAGGATCCCACCGCTGAGGTTGGTTACTTTAGCGCTCAACTCGATCTCGTCCCCTTCCCGGACGAAGCGGGGCAGGTTTGGCAGGACCATCAGGGGTTTCTGGGTAACCAGCTCGCGGATATCCATAGCTGATTTCAGGTCTGTAGTATGTGCAAGGGCCATAAACTTCCAGCGCGTAAGCGCATCGTTCATCTTGAACTTCAGCACCAGGGCACCATCTTTATCGGTACGGATTTCCGGAAAGAAAAATACGGTTTCCCGGAGATTGGCACGCACGAACGGCGTAGAAGGGCCTTGTGCCGGAACCGGGGCAGGCGGTGTCCGCGCTTCGATATCATTTTTAAACGAATATTCGGCAACCGTGTCCATCGCAACCTTAGCGGAAAGGGGGGCAGAGGCCGGTTCCGACGCGTAAACCAATCTTTCGGGTCGCGACCCTGCCATCATGGATCTTTCAACCACCAGATTATACATGCTTACGAACCCAATCAAATCCGGATAGACCTTCTCCATTGGAAAGAGATAAGGCAAAGCGTGGTAAACCGATGCCGATACCGCAGAAAACTTTTGCCACGAACGATAGGAATAGGGCAGGCCAAAGGTGGGAAACAAGTTGAAGGACCACTGGTTAGGCTGAAACTGGTCGAGTGACGCATCGTACATAGCGGCGAGTACCTCGGCAGCCGCCGCAGCGCCATCGGGCCCGGTGATGCGCAGGCGCCATTCTTCCTCCTGCCCCGGCAGTAAGTTGTCGCGGAAGGTCTCGTAGTTGACCTGCAGGACTTTATTCGACCAGGGCACGCTAAGCACAAGCTGGTTCGAAAACACCCTGTTGTAACGGACGAAGTGGAAGCGATAAAAGCGGTTGCCCCTGTCGCTTTCCGTTATCCGCGTGGAGTCCGTCGCCCATTCTGCGATGTTTACCCAACGGCTTTCACTGACCGCTCCGGCATTGCCTTTGTCCATAAAAATATGGAGCGGTGCGGCGGCGGTAGCGAGCAGGGCGTTTACGACATCCCCGGGCGCCGCACTTTTTTGGGAAAGGTCGGTAAAAAACATTTCCCCCGCCGGAATTTTGCGCTTGCTGCTGTCCATTACCTTGACCAGCTTCCGCAGGGAAAGGGGTTTTCCGCCGGCATCCGAAGTTTCGAGTACCAGTAGGTAGTATCCCGCGGCAAGCTGAAAAGCGGGCAGGGCCATCTTTGTTTGTTCTCCGGTATTAAAGCCTGTTTCCCAGGCTGTGGCCCCTGCCGGCCAGTTCATGGGGTCATCTTCCCGACCAAAAGCCAGAAAGGGGAAATCGCGTTTGAATGCCGCTTCCAGGATCGTTGGACGGTCTGGCACTGCCCAATAGCGTTTAAGAAAAGGCGCAGCAGGACCCTGTAGCTGGACGAAGCGGACTTTGCCCGCTGCGGCAACTGCCTGCCCATCGAGGTTGGTGGTAAGGATTTCGAAGGTATCCGGCCTTGCGGCATCCAGCCACTCCCCGATCCCGAGGATCGCCCGCAGATTGGCGAAGCCGAGGTTGATGGTCTGGGCAGCAGAGTGGGTTTCGCCGGTAATATCTGTCACATCGGCTTCGATGCGGAATGAAAACTCCGGCAGCGTCTGCGGGTCGAGGGTTGGATCGGGTTGGGCGCTGAAGGGTATCGCGAAATTACCTGCCGCATCCGTTTGGGTTACGCCTGCAGCGATGAGCGTTTCGCCATTGGGGGGAGTTGGCCTCCACCAATACCACCAGGGGAAGGAAGCGGTGCGCGTCACGCGATAGGAAACTTTTGCCCCGTCCACTGCACTTCCGGCGTACATCCGCGCCGAACCTTTTACGGTTACCGCATCCCCGAGTGCCGCCTGGCCCTCGAGCGGCGAGACCACCACCTCAAAGCGGGGGCGCTTGTATTCTTCTACGCGGAAACTAACCTGTGATCCGCCAAGACTTGAGGAAATAGACATTGTCCCCCGGAGCGTTCCGGAGGGCGCCGTAAAACTTCCATTAAAAGACCCGTAGTCATTCGTTGTTACTATCTGTCGGGCAATTTCCTTGTAGTTGACATCGCGGACCGTGATTACTGCATTGCTGTTGGTACGGATGCGCACCTCGCCGGGCACAGGGGCGTGCTCGGTCACAATGCCTTTGAAATAGACCGTCTGGCCGGGCCGGTAAATTGCCCGGTCGAGAAAAAAGTGGGTCCTGAGCTCCGTTTGTTTCCTATCCTCCCAGCGGTCTGTGTAGTACCCTTCTGAAAAAAGTACGTCTTCGCCTTTCGCAAAGCGCACCGAGAAACTGCCCCGCAGCCCTGAAAAGCGCACCAGCCCATCGGCATTTGTAATTGCCCTGCTAATCTCGTTGCGCCGCGATTTTTGATTGGAATAGTCGTACGCTGTAGAATACAGGGTGAGTTCGACCCCTTCTAGCGGCGCCCCACTATCCCGGTGCGCCAGGAGGAACTCTAACTGTCCGTCCCTGGAGGAGAACAAGTAGGCCAGCTCCGACACCGAAAAATATATCCAGGAGATCGTATTTTTGCGCAGGGGACCCTTTGCAGCGATTATGGTATCGTCAAAAACCAGGGCATACCGTCCGATCGGCAGACCGGCCATTGTCATTTCGGTGCGGTGTTCCTGAAAATCGCCATCTTCCGGCAGGTCTGTGGCCCACGACCGCAGTGTCGGCAGGCTGGAGAGCCGTTTCAGGGCTTCTTCACTGCCCATCCGGTCGAGCTCGTTGGCATCCTTTTCTGAAATCCGCAGCAGCCGGAACCAGGCTTTAGCGTTGTTTTTAAAGGCGATAGCAGCAAGGATCGGGCGGTTCGGTAAAATCACTTCTTCTACTTCGACGCGCAGGCTGGAAGCGTTAATTTCCCTGAGCAATGCGGCGCACTTCGACGCCCCCACCGAACCGGGGAACCGACTTACTGCTACTTCGGCAAGCGCCCTGGCAGCCCGCTTGTCCAGCCGATATTTGTCGCCCTCCGCGGCATCGTAACGATTTCCGGAGGCCAGGAGCAAACGGGCGCGGTGGTACATCGCCCCGGCAATCCCCGGTTCGTTCGGGAACTGCTTTTCAAGCCGCTGCAACGCCGCTGAAAACAAGCTGTCTTTGCCGGCAAGCACACTTTCTTCATGTACAAACTCCAGGCGCATCAAGTCCGCGTCCAGCAATGCTGCGGCATTTCCTTCCCCGGCTTTTTGCGCCAACCACAACTGGAAAAGCCTCAATGCCCGATATTCCAGCGACCCGGGGTCCTGGTCGGGAAACGGAAATGCGCAAAAAACCTGTACGTCCTCGAATGCCTCGGGCTGGTCGAGATAAAATTGGTACGCCGGGCGCGTCAGAAAAGAGCGGGTATTGGAAAAATGCTTCAGGGCGCGGTGGAAGAGCAAATCGGCCAGGGAATTCCAAAGGCCCTGGGTGTTTTTACCCTCCGAAAGTACCGGCGAATATTCCCCGAGCGGTATGGCACGCAGGCGCGGATCCGCCACCGATGCGAGGTAGGCTTTTGCCGTCGCTTCTTCAAAATCGGCCATTGTCCAGGTCTGGATGTCATCCGGCAGGCTGTCCTGATCCACAGCGGTCCGGTCCTGGAGTTCCCAGCGGTTTCTCTCCAGATAGGCATTATAGGTTTCGGCGAGGAGCGACTGGAGGACGGGCCCCAGCGGGAAAGGCGCATTTACCAGTTCTTTGTTCAACAATTCAATTGTGGCAATTTCTTCGTTTTCTGAGAGTTCTTGGACGTACCTGCCGCGGTAAATAATTGTCTTTACCAATTGCGGGGTATTGCCCTCCCTGGCCGCCCGCGCGTACAATCCTTCGGTTTTTTCCAGCGCGGAACGAAAAAGTCCCTGTTTCGCGAGCGAATCAATTTCCTTCCAGGCCTGCTGGTAGATTTTATCGTTGTTCATAACGCCTGTGTTTTGGGAAAAGATCGGGCTGGAAAACAGTATTCCCGCGCTGATGAATACGGGGAGCAAAACTTTTTGAAAGCGCATATCGTGGGTTTTGAAGCAGAAAATATAAGGCGGGCGATGTTGGCAATATTTAAGTTTTTAACGCTTTTCCCGAATAAATATTTTGTGCCACATTTGGCAGGTCGTTGCCCCGGAAAATAATATTCGGTGCACGGGGTCGTGTTGAAAGTGACAGGGCCCTGCACACCGGGTGCAGCCCTTCCCGGCGTAGCCGCAGATGCCCTTGGCAAACAGTTACCATATTAGATCCACGGGCTTTAAGCGTCACGGCCAACAGGGTGATAGGGCTCAGGGCAAATTGAAGCGGCCAATATCCACTTCCGGGTCGAGCGGCACACCTGCGCTGAGTACCCGGGAGAAGTGGTGTGCCCAGAAAGGGGCAAGGGAAGCGCCTTTTGTGCCCAGGCCGTTAAAGATGGCCAGGCGGGGAAAGCGCAGGTGAAAACCGAGCAACGGCCTTCGGTCTTTGACGGTCGGGCGGACGGCAGCGCGGTGGTCGAGGACCTCAAAATGCCCTTTCAGGATTTCCGTTAGTTGTGCCTTTAAAAAAGTAGCGCGTTCCGCCGTAGGACGTGCATCGGGGAAACGCCGGTCATAAGTGGCACCCGCCCAGAAAAGCCCATCCCCGAGCGGGGCGATAAAGATTTTATGCTTCAGGACGAGGTCTTCCGGGAAGTCGGGGATTCGGACAATCAACAGCTCCCCTTTGGCCCCTTCCATGGGAAGATGGCGGAAGAATGGATTCTGCGCTGCCCCATAGCCTTCACAAAAAATAATATGTCCTGTTTCGATATCCCCGTAGCGGATCCCGCCGGTTTCTGGGATGATTTTAGCGTAGTCCATACGTTCGGAAAACAGCCACCCTTCCCGACGGGCTTTTGCGGCAAAAGCCTCCAGGAGCACGCGCACATCTACCTGTGCGCTTTGGCGGACAGCCGCATATTCATATACGGTACGGCAGACGGATAGCAGCGGACCGGCATCCATTGGCGCAGCAAAATAATCCGCAAAATCTGGCTCCGAAGCCCTCGCCCACCAATCATTGGATTCTTTTGGGCTAAAAAATGCCCGTACAATGGGGCGCTCGTGATAAAAATGACGGCCCAGCGCCTGTTCCTGGCTTCGATATGCCCCTGCTGCGAAGGGCAACAGCTCGTCAACGCGCCAGGATTTCGCATAATGCCGACCGGTGATTGGGTTAATCAGCCCCGCAGCTTCAACAGAAGCACCGGCATCGTGGCCGTTGTCCATCACTGCCACCGAGGCACCGGACAGGCGGAGGTAGTGGGCAAGGAAAGTTCCCGCCAGTCCCTGGCCGACGATCAGAAAATCCGTCTTCATTGGCCGGTATGTTGATCCTGGCCCGCGCCGAAATTTTCGTCGAGCAAGGCCCTGGTTTTGCGGGGCAGTCCGCTGAGCACCAGCATGTAAGAATCGTCAATGAGCGCCCGGAGCATGGCATCAGGGAGGCTGCCCTCAAAATCTACCGTATTCCAGTGCGTTTTGGACATGTGGTATCCTGGGCGGACTTCCGGGTAGCGTTCCCGCAGTTCGAGGGCCTTGGCGGGGTCGCATTTTAAATTTACCAGAAACCCGGGGCCTTCAATGCCGGTAAGGGCAAATATTTTTCCCATGACTTTATACACCAGCGTCGAATCGCCAAAAGGAAACGAAGCTTCGGCACCGGCTTTTGCGCCGCAATAGGCATGGAATTCTTCAATGTGCATAAAACTGATCGTGTTAAATTGGTTTAATCCCAAATATACTTTAATTTTGCTGCCCGAAAAGGAACAGGTCCCATAGTTCAACGGATAGAATGGAAGTTTCCTAAACTTTAGATCCAGGTTCGATTCCTGGTGGGACCACGAAAATCTTCCCTAAATAAACCGAAATGAAAAGCTACCGCCTGTTGTTTTCTTTGCTCCTCCCTTTGACGCTGTTGGCCGGATCGTGTACGCGGCAAACCCAGGACGAGATTGATGAAGAAAAAATATGGAAATACCTGAAAGAAAATGCCCCGGTTGGTTTTGTAGGGCATGGTTCAGGCGTTTGGTATAAAATCCTCGAGCCCGGCTCGGGCGGGCACCCGAGCGTCAGCTCGACGATTACCGTCAATTACAAGGGTACTTTGCTGAACAAGGAAGTCTTCGACCAAACGACGGGCACTCCGAGGGAGTTTCCGCTGGCCAACTTGATCGAGGGATGGAAGATTGCCGTGCCTTTCCTTCAAAAAGGCGGCAAAGGGACTTTCATCCTGCCGTCCCGTCTGGGATATGGACCCAATCCCCCACCCGGTATTCCCGCGAACTCGGTTTTGGTTTTCGAAATCGAGCTCGTCAACTTCAGGTAATTTTCCGGAAGGCCCTGATCACTGCTTCTATTTCATCACGGGTGGTATATGCGGAGATACCCAGTCGGGTAACCCCACCCTTTTCCAGTAGTCCGAGGACTTCGATCGCGCGGATGGCATAGAAGTGGCCGTGCCAGGCGAAAATATTTTCATTGGCCAGAAAATGGCAGACCTCCTCCGGCGTTTTTCCCTCAACGCTTAGGGCCAGTGTTGGCGCGCGCTTTGCTGCACCCGGGGGCAATCCATGGATCACAACACCCGGGATAGCGGCAAGCCCCTCGTACAAGACGCGCATCAGGCCGGCCTCATAATCCTGAATGCGCTGCATTGCCGTGGCAAGCCGCGCACGGACGTCCGCTCCCTCACCTTGTTCGGCAAGGAATTCCACTGCCGCTGCAACCCCGGCGATCGCGGCATGGTTGAGCGTGCCCGTTTCGATCGCATACGGCGCGTGCTGATAAGCCGTACGCAGCCTGTCGGGCTGAAGACGGTCTAAAAGGCCCTGCCGGGCATACAGAATACCTACATGCGGGCCGTAGAATTTATATGCCGAACACAGTAGGAAATCACATCCAATTTCCGTAGCCCGGACCGGGAAATGCGGTGCAGCGTGTACCGCATCTACGAGTAGCCAGGCCCCTGCGGCATGTGCGACGCGCCGCAGCAGTTGAAGGTCATTAACGGTACCGAGGAGGTTAGAGGCAAAACCTGCGGCAATGAGCCGGGTGCGTTCGTTCACTTTAGCGATCAGGTCGTCTTCGTCCAGGACCCCTTCCGGTTTCAGGCGGACTTCCCGGACGACGATCCCGCGTTCGCGGAGGGACAGCCAGGGGCCGCGGTTCCCTTCATGGTCCAATTGCGTGATCAGGATTTCATCCCCGGGCTGAAGGCTACGCCCGACCGCCCGCGCAAGGGCAAAGTTGAGGGAGGTCATGTTCTGGCCAAACGAAATCGTTTCCGGCCCCTCGGCACCGATAAATGCGGCCATGAGCAAGCGGGCACGGTCTAAAATGGCATCGGTTTCCCTGGAAGTCAGAAAAACCCCGTGGGCGTTGGCGTTGGACTGTGCATAATAATTTGAAATTGCATCAATGACCTGCCGGGGAACCTGCACCCCTGCGGGGCCATCCAGAAAAATAAGTGCCTTATCGCGATACTGCCGCGAAAGGGCGGGAAAATTGGTGCGAAAATCAAGGTTCATAGCGCGTTGTATTGGTGGCGATATCATTTGAGCAATCCCATCCTGATACCGGTAAGATGGATAATAGCGGTACCTTGTACCATATTGACGAGGGCAGGCTCCTGGAATTCCAGTGGGCGGACGGGATTAAACGCGTTGGAAGGAAAAAAACGCCAGGCAGGCTGTAGTGGCGCTGACCCATCAACAATGCGTTTGAGCTTCAGCAAGTCGAGCGCGGTCAAAGACCCGGAGCGCTGGACATCCGCCGCAATCATGCGGTATGGATCGGAGATTTTTTGGCCATTCGTCAGATGCCGGGCGAGGATGAGCAAATCCGTACTGTCCGGAAGATCCGAAGAGGTAGGCGCTATGGGACTTATTCCGTATATCCCTGGGCTCAGGCCTGAAAAAACAAAGCCGCCGAGGCTGTCGGTAGTTGTTTCTGATACCTCCAACCCTGAAAGCCGAACGTTCAAACCCTTCATCGCCTGGCCGTCTGAAGCAGTCACACGGCCCTGGATACGCAAATCATAGGGCGTGTAAGCACACGAAAAGATAAATCCATCCTCCCCATTTTTGCTTGAAAAAATACCTCCCGGAAACTCAAAGCCCTGCGTGAAGTACCCTCCTGCATAGAGCCGCCGACCGGCTGAGATACAGAGGGCTGTGAGGGTGTGAAATCCCGGCCCTTTAAAGAAGGCCGACCATCGGGTATTGCCCGATTTGTTCAGCTCGAGCAGAAAAGTATTTTGTGCACCGGGCGAAGCGTTGACCGCGGGCTTACCGGGGTCAACGTTTATATTGCCCAGGAATACCCCTGCGACAAAAATAGCACCGAGGCTGTCTGTCGCAATACCCGTAACACTGGAAATTCCAAAAGTTGGAAATGTCCTGACCATTTGAAAATTACCCGACAGGTCATAAACGGCAAGGAATCCGTCAATGATTTGTGCACGGAAAGCATTGGTACCCGGCCCGGCATCAAAGTCGGTATTCCCGTTGAAGTTCCCTGCGACGATCAAACGATTGTCCGGGCCCACGACCATATCCTCGCAGGTCTGGAGGTCGGGGCCGCCGATAACCCTGGCCCAGGACAGGTCTCCCGCACCATCGTACTTCAACAGGCAAATATCCAGCCCACCTGCACTTGAAATGGTTTTGCCGCTTCTGCCTACATCTACGTTGACCGTCCCGGCGAATACCCCTGCAAGATAGATAGCTCCTGAGGGGTGCAGCCGTATTTTTTTGAGGATCATGCCCGGATCTTCTGTGATTGCCCTTGCCCAGGTAAGCCTGCCCAGGGCATCGTATTTCGCCATAAACTGAACTACGCCGTTCGTTTTGCCCAGCAGGACGCGCGCAGGCCCGGGGTCAAAATCCAACGTTCCGATTACATTTCCGAGGAGGATTGTCTGGCCGTCCGAATCAGTGTCCATGGCCAGCACGGTAGCAGCCCCTTCTGGCGAGGGCTGTACGGTCCATAATAAGTTCCCGGCCTGGTCGAATTTTGCGAGAAAAAAAGTGGCAGTGGAATTATCCTGCACCTGCATCAAGGTATCCGACCCGGAGATGAACGCGAGGTTTTTCGAATAATTACCTGCCACAAAACAATTTTCAGTTTTATCGGCCCCGAGCGCTACGATCGTTTCTTCTCCTGCGCCTGCAACACGGATTAACCAGCGCATTTCTCCATTCGCAGAAAACTTCTGGACAAAAGCATCCTGAAAGCCTTCTGAAAATACAGGCAAAGTATCCAGCCCAGACATAAAATCAGCAGACGACTGGAACCTGCCCCCTGCGTACAAGGAGCCGTCCGGCCCTGCAGCGAGGGCAGATATCTGATCGTTCGTTGCGGAGGGGATGCCCCCTATCGTTCTTACCCAAAGCAGGGCAGCATCAGCGGTGTAGCCTGCCAAAAAGGCATCGGAGTCATTGCCGGGTGTAACAACAGGATAGAACCGGCCATTTCCGGGGTCAAAGTCTATTTTTCCCCGCAAGCTACCGCAAATCAATACTTTACCCGATAAACTTGCCAGCATTCCGGATAGCTGGACCTGGCCGTTTCCGATTTGTGAAAAGGCTGTGGGCCTGAACAAGCTGTCGTAGCGGACGATAAAAATATCCTGGCCAAATGCTGAGGCAGCGATGAGGGAATCCGGCCCGGGCCAAAAATCTACCCGATCTGCAAAAAGTCCTGCGAGAAAGAGGTTTCCCTGCGGGTCCCTGCCAACAGCGCCGACTTGATCGCTGCCACTTCCGCCAAAATGAAACCCGGTGATATAATTTCCATCGCGGTCGAGCTGAAAAAAGAAGACATCGGTACCCCCTTTGCTCACCATTGGCAGCACTTGCGGTGCTGCGACCACCAGGGTATCGGAGAAATACCCCCCTACCCCAATTTTGCCATCCTGCCCGATTACAAAGCCCGTCGCACCGTCCCCGCCTTTGCCGCCAAAACCCCTTGCCCAGGAATAGTTGCCCGTTGCGGCAGCATAGCTGGCCACAAACGCATCGCTTTCGCCGGCGCTGCTGATCTCCCGTAGCACCGGACCGGGATCGAAGTCCGCTTTGCCGGAAAAACGCCCGTTCAGGTAGAGTGCCCCCTCATGTACCCCAATATCGCCAGGATAATCCTGACCATTCCCGCCGACCCGGAAGGCCCAACGAAAACTGGCGTCGAGGTTTAGGGAAACAACAAAAATATCCTGCCCGCCCCCACTGGAAAGGTTGAAAATACCCGGTCCCGGGTCAGCATCTATCGTAGATAAAAAATCGCCCGTCAGAAATACGGCAGTGTCATCAAGGGCTACTTTGCTCCCGGTATCCGGGCCGAAGCCACCAAAGGAACGCACCCAGTGCAATCCGCCGGCAGGATCGAGTTTGCATAAAAAAACATCCGTTTGCCCCCTGCTGGCAATCAGGGAAACCCCGGGCCCCGGATCGAGGTCTATGGATTCTGAAAAAGTACCGGTCAAATAGGTGTTTCCCGTTTTATCTACAGCAAGGCCAAGCGCCCTGTCTGCCCCCCTGCCCCCCAAAACCCTGGCCCACAAAAGAACGCCCTGAGGATTGAATTTGGCTACAAAACCATCCGTGCCGCCTGCCCCCTGGAGCAGGGTATCCCCAATCCGTGCCGCCCCCCCAAAAAAACCACTCAGATAGAAGTTGCCTGCACTATCTTCGGCGATTGCCGTACCCTGGTCATCGCCGCCCGGCAAAGCAAACGATGCCGGAACGTGCCTGGCCCAGTCAAAAGCCGGCTGAGCAAATATTTTACCGGCCGTAGCACACAGATAAACGGCGATCAGCAAATATTTATAGGAATAGCTTGACACATCTGCATACTTCGGACGCAACATGGGCAACCCTTTTTTTGAATCAAAATACCCTGCCTTAAATCGTGCAACAAGGTATAAATTATTTTTGACAGCGGGTAAAACCCGGGGCGGTAACACAGCCGCCTTTATGCGGCGAAGGCAAGGACCGGGCCGGTTGCGTTGGGGGCGGGCACATCAGCAGAAAAGACAAGCGCTATGACAAACTTTAGCTGTCTGCTGAAATACGACGGAAATGTCTTTATCGGAAGAGGTCAAAAAAAGGGGGAAAGGCGATCTGCCCGTTCCCCCCTCACACTATGAAACACTATAATATTAGTTGCTTGCGATTACCAGACAAATGTAAAATGAATCCGGCGTTTTCTTCCATCAGGAAACAGAATGGCAGGATTCCTTTGCTTATTGGCAGGATTTTTACAACGACTTATTGCGATGAGTTATCGTGGAGGGGAAAATGAGCTATTTTTCCCCCGGCCTGCATTTAGCCATGCGATTCGGAGGCCCCCACACGGACGAAGAACAGCGCATTTTACCTTCGGGATAACCCGCCGCAACGGGTCTGTTTCAGGAGTGATCCCCGCTGCGAGACCTGCAACGTTTTTGAAGATCCCGGGGTAAAATGCCAAAACGCTCGGAAAAGGCAGCTGCAAAATATCCATTACTGACAAGTCCAACTTCTATCGCCACGGTTGCGATTGGCTTTTCCGGATCGCGCTGTATGAGGGCATACGCTTTTTCCATCCGGAAATCCGTCAACAACTGGGCGGGTGTTTTATTGGAGGCCTCTTTAGTCTTGCGGTACAAGCTGCGTTCGCTTAAATGTAAAATTTTTGCCAGAGATTGGACATCGGCGTCTTTATCGCTGTAGATTTGCTCCAACCCCTGCCTCAGGCTCGTGAAAAAGCTATTTTCTTCCGGATCTTTTTCGGTAGTAAAAGGGCTGGAATCAAGGTTTTGCCCCCACATTGCACCTCCTTCGATATTTTCATTGCTGACGGGAGATGAAAACTCCGGGAATAGCACTTCGGGAAAAAATATCAACATCAAAGCAGAGGATACACAACCCAGGGAAAATATTACATAGTGCACTTGAAGTAATAACTCCGGTTTATTCTTGTAGCCCACATAGATGATCAAAGTCAATAGAAGAATCAAAATTCTCAGCAAAACATCCGTTTTTATCCAAACCAAAATTTTTCCGGATACAAAGGCAGACGTGGAATATTGTCCTTTCGGGATTGACCAGACAGCATAGGCAGATGCCAAAACGTACCCTAAGCCGATCAAAAATTTGAACATATTGTGGGCCCGAAAAGAAAAATATCCCACTTGGCTTGAAAGAACGGTGGATTGGGGTAGGTTGATATAAGCCTCGTAAAGGGCTTTCTTTGCTTCCCCCGGCAGCAAAAAGAATGGCAAAAGGTCTGCAAAGTTCAGCAAGAAAGGCAAAAGATGCAGCAGATGCGATGCCCTAAATTTGAAATGCTGACGGGTTGCGGACAGGACAAAAAAGTAGTAGGTTGGCCCCAGCAGATACCCCAGTGGCGCAGCTGTCCTGAACAGAAAGGGATAGTGCACCATCAGTCCGCCTAAATGGACGTAGGTATTCAAAAGAACGAGGGACATCAGCAACAGGTTGCTCCCGAGCAGCTTGAAACAATACGGGATGCTCCTGATGATTAATGAGATACCCGTCAAAAACAATAGTCCGGAAAAAACTGCGAGTATCCAGAGAAACATAGCAACTATCCTTTGCGCCAGATTACAATAGTGTTTAAATATACTTGTTGCCTTGGCTTATCATGAGGGGGAAAGTACGCTACTTTTCGTTCAGGCACAGGCTTTTGAAAAATACGTCATCTGGCAGTACGACCGGTAGGAAGACCGTTCAAACGAAAAAGCGGCATTTTACCCCCAGGAATTTTTTTGCAACTAATGGGCAACAAGGGCGCAAAGTACGCCAGCCAATGAAGAAAAGGAAATTTTTAATGCAAATCGGTCGGTATTTTTCATTGATTATATGTAGTTTTCCGAAAATGAAGGATTGGTGGGCGATATATCGAGCCCCGAGGTTGTGTAAAAAGTCTTTTTTCGGCGCTTCGCGCCAAATAATCATTTGAAACCGCGCTTGACGTATTGATTTTGCTTCGCAAAATCAATGCGTCAAGCGCGGTTTCAATATAAAATTCTGCCGCCGCAGGCGGAATAAGATTTTTTACACAACCCCGGGCCGGGCGCACCAGCCCTGCCTGTTCACCTCAATGCTCCGACCGCGTGAAAACACTTTTTCAACATATTATCTGTCTGCTCCTGGCGTCCCTGATGGTTTTTCAAGTATCGGCTCAAGTCGGGCAGGCGGTGCTCCTGACTTTGCCCACCCAGGACAATGCTGCCCTCCAGACCGCCGCGCGCCGCAAGATGGAAGCAGGAGGGCCGTTTGAATTTGGGGCAGCTATACCTGTAGACATAGGACCCGGACCTGGTGAGGAATGGGCCAGGTCATCCGATGGAGGGCAAATCTGGCGCAGGCGGGTTTATTCGGCGGGCGCCTTCTCCCTTAACTTCCACTTTTCGGATTTTCAACTGCCGCCGGATGCCTTCGTCCGGATTGTTGCTGCCGACAACTCCCGTGCCATCGGCCCTTTTTACGGTAAACCAGGCCAGACGGCATTATGGACCCCCCTCATCGAATCCGACGACGTCATTCTGGAGCTAAGGCTGCCTCCGGGTTCGGGGCCTTCCGACGTGAAATTGCGCTTAAGTTCCGTTCAGCATGATTTCACGGGCCTTGGCCGAATAATTGCGGGAACCTGCAACCTCGACGCCGTCTGCGGTGCAATAGACGGATGGCCCCAGGCAGAAGCCTATCGCGAGGGCATACGGTCCGTTGCGCTTTATACCATTGGAGGTATTTCCTCCTGTACCGGCTTTTTAGTCAATAACACCCTTGAGGACTGCGCTCCCTATTTCATTACTGCCCGCCACTGCCAGGTGGACAGTGCAAACGCGCCGTCCATGGTCTTTTACTGGAATTACCAAAACAGTGGTTGCCGCAGGCCGGGGGGCGAAAACAACAGTCTGCCCGGGGATGGCAGCCTGGACGTGTTCAATACCGGCGCCGTCTTCCATGCCGGCCTCTCGACCACAGATATGATCCTGGTCGAGCTCTTCGACCCCGTGAACCCCCGGGCCAATGCGTGGTTCAGCGGATGGGACGTCAACCCTTCTATTTCCCCCGGCAGGGTTGCCTCGGTGCACCATGCCGGTTCGGAGGAAAAGCGCATCAGTATCAGCGACCGGGGCGCGTACCGGGGCGAGTGGGGCCAGGGGGCCAGACAAGTATCTAACGGACGCTATGTGATCGTACCACGCTGGGACGTCGGCACCACGGAATTTGGGTCCTCGGGCGGTCCAATTTTCAACAACAGAGGCCTGGCTTTCGGGCACCTGCGGGGCGGGATTGCCTCTTGTACGAATGCCGGCTATGATGCTTTTGGATGGCTGGGCGCCTCCTGGGACGGGGGTGGGTCCCCATCTACCAGGCTAAAAGACCGGCTCAACCCGCTGGATACGATGGTATTGGAATGGCCGGGGAAATCCGCCGGTTCCTGTATGCCTGTTGTCCGCGTTTCCCGGGACCAACTCAGTGGTTGCGCGGGCGGAGACGTCTCCGTTACGGTTTTCGTCAATAAACTTTTTTCCGATTCCGTTAGCCTAAAAGTGGAAGGTCTCCCTGTCGGTGTCCGCGCCAATATTTTCCCAGACAAGGTAGCCCCGGGAGGTACGGCAATACTCCAGTTCCTGCTCCCCCTCAACGCTCCCGGTGGCAGGTTTCCGATCCGGGTACAAGCCCAAAGCCCTATGGACAATGCCTTTACAGACCTGGTACTCCACCCGGGCCCGGTACCCACGACACCAACAATATCGCCTTCCCTGGCCGATACCAATTTCCTTTCCGGAAAGCCCCGTCTGCGCTGGATAGCTACGGCGGATAAGATACAAGGTTATAAACTGGCCTTATTTGCAGAAGCATTTCCGGATAACCCCATTGCTATTTACGAACTCCCTCCCCAGAACCAGTTCCAATTTCCCGAATTGCCCTCTGGACAATACGCCTGGAGATTGACCGCGTTCAACGATTGTGGGACTTCTGACCCCGCAGCAGGCCGCTTTGCCCTAAGAAAAGACCCTCTTCCTGCCCTGGACGACCTGCTCGTCAGTGTTGATCCCAATCCCGGTACTGGTATTTTTGATGTCCGGTTCTCCCGTCCAGTCGAAAATGCAGTGGGATTGCTATATACCTCAAACGGGCAACAGGTTCAACAACATCAGATACCGATGGGTGCAGTGGCCCTTCCCCTCGATCTCTCGGATTTTCCTTCGGGTACTTACTTTTTTCGTTTGCGTATCGAAGATGGGGAAAAAACCTTCAAACTGGTGAAAATTAATAGATGAACTTCCTGTAAGGATTTATGGGGTTGTGTGAAAAGTATTTTGCCGCCTTCTGCGGCAAAATATTATTTTGATAGGCCCATCATTTTTGCGATTTCGCTTCGCGAAATCGCAAAAATGATGGGCCTATCAAAAGATAATTTAGCGCGAAGTGCCAATAAAAAGGCTTTTATGAGGTTGTGTAAAAAGGTTTTTTACGGCGCTTCGCGCCGAATTATGTTTTGA
>JBMOJO010000210.1:0-6290 GCA_049315745.1 Saprospiraceae bacterium
TCGGTTTCAAAAGAAAATTCTGCCGCCGAAGGCGGCAAAAACCTTTTTACACAACTCCTCATAAAAGAAAATTCTGCCGCCGCAGGCGGCTCAAAAAACAGCCGTCACCTGTGCCCGTCCGATATGGGCAACGGGATTATCGCCGGTTTTTCTGCCATCGTAGGAAAACCGCAGTTGCAGGCCGCGGGCGATCTGGCGGTCGAGGCTGAACGCCCAGAGGATATTGTCGCCGGCCTGCAAGCCGTTGAGGATGGCAAATCCTATGGGGCTGCGCGCCGCTCCTTCGTAGCGGATGCGCACCAGGGAACCCTTCAGCCGTAGAGAGGTGTTTGGTGCAGGGTTGAAAGTCGTTTCCAGGGCAAAATCCCGGGTAAAAGCCCGGTCGGGGGCCCGGGGCAGGGTATTTTCATCAGACTGGATGCGGATGTTGCCCTGCAGGCGGAGCCGGGTATCCGGCAGCCAGGAAACCTGCGCTTCGCTGCGGTAAAACCGGATCATATAATCGCGAACGGGGAAGTTTTCCGAGTTGCTGCCCCTGTTGCCAAAGGAAAATATCGGGCGAAAAACCCAATGGCCGGACCAGTTCCACCGGATTTGAACGGATTGCTCGTCGAGCCGGCGGGTCTCGAAGCCGGTCGTCTGGAGGCTTTTGCTGTCTGTCCGGCTGCGCGTCCACTGCGCCTCCCACCGGGGGTCTGCCCGGTTAAAGATTATGGTTTGGCGGACGCCGGCATTCAGGGCGAGCAGGGCACTGTCGTTGATATTTCGGGCCGGGAGCGCATAGAACGCCCCTTGCCCGTCTTCCCGGGCCTTGTAGTGCAGGCGCCAGGAAAACTGGCCGGAGAACCTGCTGATCTGCCGGGCGGCCACACCCGTTTTTTCCTTAAAAAGTATTGCCGGCTCCAACTGCAGGCTTTGGTTGACAGACGTATAGTTGCTTCGTACAAAGATATTGCTCACCGAAGCGACGCGGATGTAATCGGCCTGGTCGGCGAAGGGCGCCGTTTCCATTTCATACAACTGAATGACCCCGTCGTTGTTGTACAGCGAATCGAGCCAGATATAGGCGCCCTCCCCCGGTGCAACTTTGATAAACGTAAACTCCCTTTGGGGTTCCTGCCCCGCTCCCATCTCGACCAGGGTATTTCCGCGTACAGCGCCCTTCAGGCGTTGCAGGGCTGCTTCCACCCTTCCAAGGAATACTTCGCCGGTCGGCTGGGCGATTGGGAGGTCGCTCTCCAGCTTGCGGTAGTTGAGGGTTCCCGAAAGGCGCGTCCTGTCCTTTTGCCATTTGCCGGCGAAGGAAAGTTCCTGTGCAGTGGGCCCTTCTGCCCATTGGCCCGACGCGGGCAGCAGGTCTTTCCGGCGCATGTACCTGCCCTGCCATTGCCAGCCCTTCTCCGACGGGCTTTCCAGCGCGAGCTGATAGCGGTAAAACGCAAAGCTGGAGGCGTCGAGGCGATCGTCGCCGGGAACCTGTCGGCGGTTGGATTCCCCTTCCGCATGTGCGCTGAGCCGCCAGTTGCCGATCTTGGGGAAGCGCCTTCCGAGTTCAAGTGCCGGCCGCCAGAACGTTGCGGACAAGCGCTCCTGTTCGGCCCGGTTGACCCGCAGCCCTCCCCTGCATTGCCAGTTGCCGGGCCTGATATCCCAGGCGAGTTGATGGATCCCCCCCCGGTAGCTGCCGCTGCGGAGGAAGGACTGAAAGACATAGGATAATTCCCCCAGGGCCGGGGCTTCCAGCCTGGTTTCGAAGACCGACAGGAGCTCGTTTGCGGGCGGGGCCGTGCCGTTGCCCTGGAAATCGGCAAGGCTCCAGTCGCGGAGGAATTCCGGGTTGCGATAGGGGTTTACCGGACGGAAATTGGCCTGCAGCGCCTCGACAGCGGCCCTTGCCTGTAATTTCCATGCTTCCGGGCGGGCGCCCAGGGTATAATGCTTGTTGAGATCGGCAAATATTGCCCAGCCGAGGTCGTCACCGCCATCTTTTGCCGATAGCCTGTTGAGATCGAGACGCGAAAAGGCGAGTTCTGTGCGCAGGGAGGTGTGCGTATCCGGCGACCAGACTTGTCCCAGGGCCAGCATCTGCTGCTGTTGCGGGGGTTCGATGCGGACGATGGGCGCGTAATCCCCCTGCGGCATACAAGTGACGGGGTCTGTCCCTGCCCAGCGGTAGATGCGTTCGTTGGCGCCCTGGGCCGCTGAGAGGACATAGTGGCCTTTACCCTGCCCGACGAAGGTGAAGCGGGAGGTAAACAGCGCCTCTGCCGGGTCGGTGCTGTACACGAGTACGGAATCCCGTAGGCCGCAGGCGCTTATGGTATCGCGCAAGGCGTACATGACGCGGGTAGGGGAGAAAGCCTCCTGCTGCCGGATGCCGGAGATCAGGGATTTTTCGGGATCGTCGCCGGCAGCGCCCAGCGCCTGGGCATCGGCCCGGGCAAGGCTCAGCCCGGGGCTCCTGCTGTCCTGCCTGGAATACATTTGGGCGTATGCCCGCAGGTTTTTGACCTCCCAGGTACCATCAACGGCCGTTACGCTGCGCACGAAATCCTGCGCGGCGTATTCGTACTCTACCACGATCCGGCTTTCCCGGACGATCGGACGGCGGGGCATGAACGTAATCTCACCGCGGTTGTAATCAATGACGTAGTCCTGGTCGAACCCCCTCTGGAGCGCCTGCCCGTTAAGGAAAACTTTTTCTGTTCCGGCAAGGACGACGATAAAGCGCTCCCCGCCGGCGCCGCGCAGGGGGTAGGGGCCCTGGTTGCCCTCTTCCGGCGGCAGGGGGTAGCGGACGAACTTGCCGCGGGCGATAGCCGCCGCTGCCCGGTATTGGCCGCGGCCTGCTGTATGTTGGTACTGTGCGCCCTGCAGCCGGTTGAAGTATTGGAGGAAGTGGGCCCCTGTCGGCGCCTGCAGGTCAATATCGCCGGCACTGAGCTGCATACCCTGCCGGGAGAGTTGGATAAAGATGCGGTCGAATTCGCGCAATTGCAGCGAATTGCCTTCGGGCTGCAGCGGGAGCTGTTCGTCGGAAATGGCGGCACGGATTTCCAGGCCGTCGCCAAGGTCGCCTGAAAGCTGGAGGTTGAAACTGGAATTCAGGGCGAGGTCCTGGCGGTTGCCCGCCGTAATGCCCCGGGAAAAGCTGCCGCTGTAGGCCGTTTTCCGGAAATCAAAAGACCGGCGCTGCTCGGAGTAAGCGGTATATGCCCAGCCGGCTTGCGCCCCACCCACTACGCTGTCGGGCGAAGGCTGCACAAGCCGCATCCGCATCGCGGTCAGCCACTGCGGATATACCCGGTAGCTGATTTCCAGGGGCAGGGGCAGCGAGGGCACCGGTGCCGTCCATATTATCCTGCCGGCCTCGAAGCGGTAAAGGCTGTCGGGCAGCAGCCGCCCGTCTTCCAGCGCCGTCAGCCGAAGGGAAAAGGGCACAATATCGCGCCCGGGCAGCGTCCAATAAGGCGCATACGCCGTAATTACGATTTTCTCCGGCCTGCTATACGTGCCGCGTTCCTGGCCCCGGGCACCCAATGGCGCGACCAGGGCAAGTAACACCATATATATAATGTATCGCGGTATGTTGACCGATAATCGCATGGCTGGTGCTCCCGATTAATAGAGATGTTGTGATGGGATTCCCGGGGGTTAAAAATAGCGCATTTTTGTCCACACTATGCCTTTTCGGCCGGGTAACCCGGCTGTGTTCCCATAAAGCGCCTTCGCCTGGACGAAAAATAAGGAATTGGCATAAAAAAAATCGTCCGGCAATGGCGCACATTAAAATATTATGTATATTTGAGCCGTAATAAGAACATAATCGGGCAGCTAAAGCTGCATTATATCAACGCCCCTTACTCAAACAATCATATTCCCATGAACAAAAAAGACCAATTTACACCTTATCCGGCATTGCAATGCCCCGTATTCCTGCCTAACGTCAAAATATCCTCCCGCTCAACAATAAACCTGCGTTCCAGGACGTTACCGCTTCAGTTCCCATTGGAAAAAGATATAAATATTTTTTCTGTATTTAGTTTTATTTTTGAAAAAGGGTACTTATTTTCGCACTGATTATTTCTTTTGTGCAGATTCGATTTTGTGGCGACCTAAACGTGTGAAAAGAAATTAGCTCGGCTAACTTTTTTGAACAATATTTTTTTTAACCTAATTTTCAACAAATTGTAGTCTTATGGAAAAAACGAACTTTACTTTCGTTCGTCCACTCCGCGGGCTCGGAATGGCGCTCCTGGCCTTCCTGACGATGTTCCTCGGAACACAGTCGCTCCAGGCGCAGTCCACGCCAACCTGCGGGTGCGTTGAGGTCAATGTGACCCTCAACGACACTTCCTGTACGTTTAAGCTCGATGCAAGTATTATCGCCATGCAAAATACGAGTGGCTCTACGACTTGCTCCGGCCTTTTGGTACGGGTAGCGGACAACAATCCGCTCAACGGGGATATCATCGACTGTGCGGGCTACTGGACCTATGGTCTTTTCCGCTCTAACGGCGAGTTGGTCTGCTGGGGCAAAGTACGCGCCGAAGATAAGTCCGGGCCAAAATTGGTCAGGTGGGAAGGCCGCTGCGGCACGGTCGGTACGACAGGAACAGCTTTGGCTAATACCGGCCAAAACCTGAACAACAACCTCGTGACAATCCTGAACGCCGGCGATATCCGCAGGGATACTTTCCTTTGCTTCGACGTGGAGGATGTGTACAACAGGGCAGCAAGCTGGACCGCGACCGGTGATGTTAACTTCGCAGGTCGCCCGATTTTCCAGGATGGTTGTAACAACCGCCGGAATTCAGGTTCTGCCGGTAACTCCGGTCAGACGATCCTCTGCGATTGCCGCACGGATGTACGGGTCAACGACCAGATCAGGTATTACACTTGTAATGAGTCGGGGAACAATATCTTAGGCGGTTTCTGGGCGGTAATCACGCGCGTGTTCACCGCTACAGATTGCATGGGTAACACGACTACGGTAACGCAGGAGATCTACTTCGTAAGGCCGGCGATCCGTAGCCTGCTGCAGGAAGTTACGGCGCCATTGGCCGGAGACGGTGCCCTGACGGTCGGCTTCCCGTACGGTTCGGGTGCAAAGTCCTCGATCATGGTAGTGGGCACTGCCGATCCGGAAGTGATTGTGACGCTGGATTCACTGAATTGCGATGCGCCTACGAAAGAGGCGATGCTGGCACGCCTTCTGGACGAGTACTACATCTTCAACGATCCGCGTAACTGCGACGGGAACTCCACACGTGATGATTACAAGTATTTCGCCGCCGGCGATGCCGGTACATTGTTGCAGTGCAACTTCAGCTTCGATGCGCAGTTCCTGGCAGAATATCCGGTATGTGACGGCAGAGGGAAGAAGGTGGTCGTACAGACCAACTACTTCGACTGGTGCACGGGGGTAAAAACGGCATTGGACACTGTCACCCTGAAGGCACACGACAGCGAGCCACCGAGCGTCACGGAGACGAACAAGCTGGGCCGCGTCGAGATTTCCACCGGCCCGCTGGATTGTACGGCATCCTTCGGGATAGACGTGACCAGCCTAAAGGACTTCTTCGGCGTAGTTGTAGCCGATAACGCAGGTGGCTGCGGTATCCGCGATGTAAGCGTGCGGATGCAGTCTTGCGTGGACTCGATTGGCTATGGCATCATCCTTGGCGACAAGGCATGGCGTGCTGCGGTATATCAGACGGCTACGCTTCCCAACGGCCGCCGGATGGTCTTCGGTGTACCTGTGGGCAGCCACCGGTTGATCATAACTGCAACGGATAACTGCTATTCTCAGCTTACGGACACGGTCACCTTCAACGTTGTTGATGAGGTAGCTCCTGTAGTGAAGTGCACGGACCAGTTGAACGTTACGCTGTCCAACACGATGGGTGCCGGTTATGGCCAGATTTACCCAACGGTTGGCACAGGCGTATATGGCTATGCGCGGGTGCTGGCCAGCCAGATCAACGCAGGTTCTACGGACAACTGCGGCCTGGACTGGGTACGGGTACGTCGTACACTGCTTCCCGACAATAAGATCGGCCGTCAGAGCTACTTCAACGCACTGCGCGACGATCTGAAGTTCCACGATACGGCCCCGATCGGTTCGTTGAACGCGGGCGACGGTTACGACTGGAATGGCAACGGTACGCTGGACGACGATATGGAGAAATTCCATACGGCTACGCTTCCGCTGAACAGCTCGAGCGCTACGACAGCGCTGATGACGCCACTGCTGGAGTGGGTGGACTTCTTCTGCGACGATTACAACA
>JBMOJO010000211.1:0-6253 GCA_049315745.1 Saprospiraceae bacterium
CAATTCAAGGATTTCATGATCCTGGTCCTGATCGCAGCAGCGCTTCTGGCAGGGGTAATGGGCGATAAAACCGATATGTTCATCATCCTGGTGATCATATTATTGAATTCCATCATGGGGTTTGTACAGGAATACCGCGCGGAAAAAGCTATGGAAGCGCTCAAAAAAATGACCGTGACCCACGCCCAGGTCATTCGGGACGGCAGGCAGACGGTTGTTTCTTCCACAGCGCTGGTGCCGGGGGATATCGTATGGCTGGAGGCCGGCAACGTGGTACCTGCCGATATGCGCCTCCTGGAAACGCATAGCCTGCGCATAGACGAATCCTCCCTCACCGGGGAATCCGTACCGGCAGATAAAAACAACGCCGATTTAGCCCCAACGGATGTCCCTCTGGGAGATCAGTTGAATATGGCTTTCAAAGGTACGATGGTAACGGGTGGCCGGGCAAAAGGTCTGGTAGTGGCTACCGGCATGCAAACTGAGTTGGGAAAAATTGCCAGTCTGCTACAGGTGGCAGAGGTAAAAACGCCCTTGCAGGTGCGCATGGAGCATTTCGGCAAGCGCTTATCCTATATCATCCTGCTCATCTGCTTGGTGTTGTTCGTTTCCGGCTTCCTGCGCGGGGAGGACCCCTTCAACCTTCTCCTATTATCCGTCAGCCTCGCCGTAGCCGCCATACCGGAGGCCTTACCTGCCCTGATTACGATCGCGTTGTCGCGTGGCGCATCGAGGCTGGCAAAAAATAACGCCCTGGTGCGAAAGCTCCCGGCGGTCGAAACCCTGGGTTCTGTTACGTTCATTTGCAGCGACAAAACGGGTACGCTTACGCAAAATAAAATGCGCGTAGTCCATAAAATGGCTTTTTCGGATGGTCTGCATCAAAATGGAGGAACGCAGGATTTGCTCCAATTGTGTATGGCACTGAACCAAGACGTCCGCTTCGATGAAACAGGAAACCCCTCCGGGGAATCCACCGAGCTGGCTTTGGTACAAGATGTGTTGGAGGCGCATTCCTTCAAGGGATATGAGGAGATAAACGAAAACTATCCCCGAGTTGCAGAGCTGCCTTTCGACCCGGACCGGAAATGTATGACCACTGTACATCACCATGCCGGCGCCTATCTGATTGTCGTAAAAGGCGCCAGTGAAGCGATTTCTGCTGCGTTGGAAAAGGAAGAAGAAAAAAATATTCTTAAACTGAACGCAGAGGCATGGGCAGCAGAGGGCAAACGGGTGCTCGCGTATGCATATAAAACAGTGGAATCCCTCCCCTCCCCTTTCACCTATCCGGAAGTCGAACGCAACCTGCAGCTCGCCGGCATCGTCGCGCTGATTGATCCGCCCCGCGAGGAAGTGAAAACTGCAATTGCGGAGTGCAGGGCAGCCGGTATCAAACCTGTAATGATTACCGGTGATCACCCGGCTACGGCCAGGGCGATCGCCCGCGAAATTGGCATCCTTGGTCCAGAGGACCTCGTTCTCACCGGTACTGAACTGCAGGCACTTCCCGAGACGGCCTTCGCAAAGCAGGTCGAACATATCGCCGTGTATGCACGGGTTGCCCCTGATCAAAAACTACGGATTGTCCGCAATTTGCAGGCCAAAGGCCATTTTGCGGCAATGACGGGCGATGGGGTAAACGATGCCCCCTCGCTGAAAGCTGCCAATATCGGGGTAGCTATGGGGATCAACGGCACGGACGTGAGCAAGGAAGCAGCCGATCTGGTCCTGCTGGACGACAATTTCGCTACAATCGTGGGAGCGGTAAAAGAAGGCAGGCGTATCTTCGACAATATCCGAAAGTTCGTCAAATATATCATGACCTGCAACGGCGCCGAAATCTGGACGATTTTCCTTGCCCCTTTCCTGGGTTTACCTATTCCCCTATTGCCTATCCATATCCTCTGGATCAACCTGGTCACCGACGGGCTGCCTGCACTGGCGATCGCGAATGAAAAAGCTGAAGCGGATATCATGAACCGGCCGCCCCGGCCGAGCGGGGAAAGCCTGTTCTCCGATGGCGTGGGGTATCATATCCTGTGGGTGGGATTGGTCATGGCGGGCGTAACCCTGGGAATCCAGGCCTGGTCGCTGAACGAGGGGTTGGCCCACTGGCAAACGATGGTTTTTACCGTCCTGGCTTTCTCTCAGTTAGGGCATGTGCTGGCCATCAGAAGCGATAAAACGTTCCTCTTCCGGCAAGGCATCTTTAGCAACCTGCCCCTGATCGGCGCTGTCCTCCTTACCCTGGGGCTGCAGTTCTGCCTCATTTATTCGCCTTACCTCAACGAAATATTCAATACCGCTCCCCTAACCCTGCGCGAGCTGCTGATCTGTATCGGTGCCTCCGCGATTGTATTCCATGCAGTAGAAATGGAAAAATGGATCCGCAGGCTGAAAACGACCAGAAAATAGACTTGCAGCGGAAGGCCGGCACGATATAAAAAAACCTGACGATAAACCATAATACATGGACCAACATTTTGAAACCCGGGCAATCCGGAATCAGATGGAGCGCACGGGATACGGGGAGCACAGTGCCCCGGTGTTTTTGAGCTCCAGCTTTGCGTTCGAAACGGCCGAGGATATGGCCCAAGCATTTTCCGGGGAGACGCCGGCGCTGATCTACTCCCGTTACAACAACCCGAACACCGACGAGCTGGTCGAAAAAGTGTCTATGCTGGAAGGCGCCGAGGACGGCATCGCCACGGCTTCCGGTATGGCCGCGGTATTCGCCGCAATGGCAGCACATCTGCGCAGCGGCGACCATGTCATCGCCTCAAGGGCGGTTTTTGGGTCCACCCACCAGATCCTCACCGAGCTCTTCCCTCGTTGGGGAATCGCCCATACCTACGTGGACCCGTCAACGATTGACCTGTGGGAAGCGGAAATCCGGCCGAATACCCGGATGATCGTCATGGAAACGCCCTCTAACCCCGGCTTGGCGCTTATAGACCTCGAAAAAGCCGGCATCCTCGCCAAAAAGTACGGCCTCATCCTGAACGTGGACAATTGCTTTGCTACGCCTTTTCTGCAAAAACCAATGGAATGGGGCGCAGGATTAGTCGTGCATTCCGGCACGAAATGGATGGACGGCCAGGGAAGGGTTCTGGCCGGACTGGTCGTCGGCGAGAAAGCCCTCATTGAGCCTGTGCGTTTTTTTGCACGGCATACCGGCCCCGCCCTTTCGCCTTTCAACGCGTGGGTGCTCAGTAAAAGCCTCGAAACCCTTGCGCTGCGCATGGAACGGCACTGCAGTAATGCCCTCGAACTTGCCACCCGCCTCGAGGCTGCCCCGGATGTAGATTTCTGCCGCTATCCCTTCCTGGCTTCTCACGCGCAATATGCACTGGCCAAAAAACAAATGCGCTTTGGCGGCGGTATCCTCACCATTCAGCTTTCGGGAGGCCTTCCCCACGCCGTCCGCTTCATCAACGCCCTGCAAATGTGTACGCGTTCTGCCAACCTCGGCGACTCGCGCACGATCGTAACCCATCCGGCCTCTACCACCCATTCCAAACTCAGCGAAGCGGAACGCGCAGCCGTCGGCATCTCCCCAGGTCTGGTCCGGATTTCGGTCGGCCTGGAGCATGTGGACGATATATGGGCGGATATGGCCAGGGCGCTGGAAGTGGCACGCCATTAACAAGCCTAAACGTGGACGTTCCCACGCCTGCCCTCAATAATGATCACCCGGACAATCAGCATTCCTACGATGACCGCGCCGCCCAGCAAGGCCGTAAAAGAAGGGCGCTCCCCATAGCCCACCAATACCCAGATGGGGTTGAGGATGGGTTCCAGCATGGCCAGGAGGGAGCTTTCGAAAGCCGGCACGCGTTTGAGGCCGTAGGTAAACAAGGCGTAGCCCAGGCCCAATTGTATGAGGCCGAGAAAAGCCAGCATGCCCCACTCGACCGGTGTAGGGGCCGGCCCCTGCAAGACGGCTGGCATGAAGATCAGCGCAACCAGCAAATTGCCCTGGAATATGGCCGCCTCATGATGTGCGGGTGGGTTAAAGCGCTGCGCGAGCATCATCCCCGCCAGAAAGACCCCTGAGGCGAGGGCCAGCAGGTTTCCGCGCATATCCCCGATTTCGAGGTCGCCCATAAAAAAAAGGGCCATCCCGCACAGGCAGACCACCACGGTCAGGATATTGATCCGCTGAAGCTTGAACCTGAACAAAAGGGGCTCGAGCAGGATGAGGTACACCGGGGCGGTGTATTGCAAAAAGATCGCATTCGCCGCCGTTGTCAGTTTCATTGAGACGACATAGGTGGTCACCAACGCGGCATTGAACGCTGCAACCAGCAGGATGTTCCATGAAAATTTCAGCACGCTTTCGCGAAACAATATCGCAAAGAGGGCCGCAGAGAACAACGCCCTCAGGCCAAGAATGGTGTACGGGGGCAGAGAGAGCAGCTTGATCAATACGCCGCCCGTACTCCATAAAATGGCCGCCAGAACTACTGCAACCAGTCCTTTCCGTCGCTCGTCGGTTTCGCGCAGTACAGTCATCATCCGTTAATCCTCCATACCATAGAGGGCCTTGCCTGCACCTTCGTATTTATCGCCGGGTGCCCACTTCGGGCGTGCCGGGTCATTGGCAATAAGGCGCGCACTGATCGCAAAGGCCCGGGCGTAGCGCAGCAAATAGTCCATATCCACATTGTCCGCCTCATCGGCTACCTGATGATAATATTTATTGATCGTATCGTCAAAGCTGGTCAGGCCGGGCGTAAAAGTCAGGCAGGGGATACCTTTCACGGCAAAAGAAACATTGTCCGAGCGGTCAAAAAGACCTTGTTCCGGGGCAGGATCTGGAAATACCTTTAGCCCGACCGCCTCTGCCGACTTTTCGATCCAGGCATTCGTACCCGTACGTCCCCATCCGATGACGGCGATATAGGCGGGGTCGTTATACCCGGCGCCGTCGGTATTGAGGTTGAAGATGATATCTTTCAGGGGAACGGGCGGGTGTTCAGCAAAATAATTGCTGCCGAGCAGGCCGATCTCTTCACCGGTCACGGCGGCGACGATGACCGAACGCGCGGGCCGCTCTTTAGCGAGTGCCGCTGCTGCCGTCAACAGTGCTACCGTACCCATGGCATTGTCGCGGGCCCCGTTGAAGATACTATCGGTAGGTGTGGTTACCCCCCCGCCCTGTTTGCCGACACCGACATGGTCGAAATGGGCGGTCAGGAGGATGTACTCTTTGCTCAGGACCGGATCTGAGCCCGGCAGGATACCGACTACGTTCGAAGAGCGCACCGGTTTCGAAATATATCCACTGCTGCTCAACGCCACCCGGAGCTTTTTGCCCTGTTGCAGATCGGTGATTTCCGTACTGCCCTGTTTTTCTTTCAACCACCCATAAATCATCCCGGCGTTCCCGTCGCCGCTCCCCTCCACTACCCGTAGGCTTTCACCGCCGACGTACCTGGAGAAAAAATTCCAGGGGAAAGGAAGCCGGTAAATCTCGATCAGGGCTGCCGCGCCGCGCAGGGAAGCGAATTGGCGCTTGTCGCCCATCGCATTAAACGCAGCCCGTGGGTCGGAAACATCCGGGCGGCCGGAGAGTACGAAAACAACTTTCCCGCGCACATCTAAAGCCTTGTAATCATCGTGGCCTGTAGCAGGGTCCACCCAGCCATAACCGGCAAAAACAGCTTCTGCTTTTGCTAAAGCTGCAGCCTGTCCCGCCATCAGCACGAAATCTTCATTGAATTTATACCCCGTTTTACCGATTGTGAGCGACGCCTGCACGGGCGGGATACCCTGCTCAAAGGGAATATCCTGAAAATAGCCGTTCAGGACCGGCGCGGGTTGGTACCCGTAGCCTTGCAGATGCGCTGCAATGAAATGGGCAGCAATATCATTGCCCGGAGAACCCGTACGCCGCCCCTGCAGGGCATCTGACGCAAGAAAACGCAACTGTGCTTCTACTGACTCGCGCCCGATAGACATCTCCGGCTGGGCTTGAAGAGACGAGGACAGGAGGCTGACGCCGATTAAGGCACAAAGAATAGGTAGTGCTTTCATGTATTGAAGGATATCAATGAACAATAACTTTCTCTCCAGACTGTACCACAAGTATCTGTTTACCGGGATTGAGAAGGATTTTAGTTGGCAGCGTAGTGCAAAAAGTCCGGGGTTGTGTGAAAAGTTTTTTGCCGCCTGCGTCGGCAGAATTTTATATCGGGGTTGTGTAAAAAGGTTTTTTACGGCGCTTCGCGCCGAATTATATTTTGAG
>JBMOJO010000212.1:0-6252 GCA_049315745.1 Saprospiraceae bacterium
GTCGTTTAACCCCTCATTACTTAGTTGCGCAGAGCAGGCCAGTTTTTGCCATCCTTACGGGTAAGCACTACTGTACCAAATTCGCCATAAGTATTGCTCCAGGTAATCGTCAGCTTAGTGCCTTCTACCTTGTCGATCTTATAGGTGTAGCGGTCGCCGTACTGATCGGTACCGGTCATGGAGATTACACCACAAGCATCGCTCATGGTGAGGCTTCCACCAGGCACGCCACCGCTTGCTCCGTAGCAATGTACCCAAGAACCGAAGGAGAAGTCGGAAGACCTATACGTCGTTGACGTGGCCTTGGTCCAGGTTACCGTACCGGAGATTTGACCAGGACAGAACATATTGGTCTGCACATAGTCCATCGTGCCTTCCAATTCGCTTGGACATACAACCGGAATACGGTAGAAGAATGGCGAGCGGTAGTAAGCACCGCCTGCAACGTCACCGCTCAGATTGGTGTTCGTGAACGTACGACCGTCGGTTGTACTGAGGGAGAGGCGAAACTCGATGAAATCCCCGCCATTGATATCGTTCAGTGTAAGCCCCATCGCTGTGAGGGCTTCCTGGATCGTCACCTCGATGGTAGCAGCAGGATACTTGCTTCCGGAAGCAGGGTGTACATCGGGAATAATCACCGTATGCGATTTGAAATCAGCAGCAGTAACCGTTTTCACCTTTTTCTCCGGCGTAAGGCTTGCGCCACGACGACGGTTTACGAACACTTCGACATCCTTCACCAGCTTGCCGTCCTGGATATCCACTGCCTCGACCATAAGCGTCAATTTAGCTGTGGACAACTGGAAGAAGTTGAAACTACTGGTTTGGCTCAATGTACGCAGGTACACCCCCGTGTCGAAGTTGTTATAGGGGATGGCCGGATCTACGAAGTCGGTGCATCCATGAAAGGAGACCACGAGCAGCAGTCCGAATAAATATTTTATGAATTTGCTCATTTGATATCCGTTTTTGAATTATTTAATGAAACCATCCGGGTTATTGTCCCAGAATACCTTTACGTCATGGCTGGCCTTTTGCTTCGCCTTCGAATTGAGGTTGACGTGGTCGGCAGGATAGAAGAAAGAGCGCGGGAACTTGCCGAAGTTCGGGATTTGGCCGGGCTGCATATTGTCCGGCATACCCGTTCTGCGGTAGAGGTTGTATGCTTCGTTGCCACTGCCGTACAAGGAAATCCAGTATTCCCGGGCAATGATCCGGAGCCTGCTCTTGTTATCGGCTGCAGCGTCGTACTCCGCCGAGACGGCATTGGTGTACTGAGTCCTTTTGGTATCAAATGCAGCATTGGCTTCAAAAGCCGTGATCTTAGGGGCTTCAGCAGTAGTCAGCGACCAGGAACGCACGAAGTTGATATGCTTTGTGATGCCGGACATCATCGCCGTTTTTGCTGCTGCTGCATTGCCATTCAGTTCAAGGGCAGCTTCAGCTACCATGAAATCGGCATAAGCGGCGAGCATAATAGGCTGGATACCTGCACCATTTGCGCCACGATTTGCAGCAGTCATACCCGCCGGCGTATTGTTGTCGAAGCTATGGCCTGCAGGGTAGATCCCATAAAGGGTACGCTTGTTGTTATCCGGTGGGATCCCCTGTGGGTCGAGGTGATCGCGGCCCCAATAGCCCCGTGTACCCGGCATACACCAGATCATTCCCTGCGGATAGTGTGCGGGCAGGAATTCGGTGATACATCTTGCTTCTGCTTCAGAGGTCGGGTTAGCTGCAACCTGGCGGTAGAAGTAGTAGCGCGCCCGTGGATCGTCGAAACCTTTAGCTTCCGTGAGGTGCCACATGAAGAAAACAGACTGATAGTCGCCACCGCCGTTGGGGTACTGCCCGACGAAGTTCGGATGCTGGCTGACCGGATCGGCATTGCTCGTACCATAGCGGAAAACGAAATCATCTCCCGTTTGGAGCAGGTTGTTCTCCGTAATCAACGCATTGATTGCTGTAGTAGCGCCTGCTTTGTCAATCAGACGACGATTCAGGTGATAGCGGAGTTGCAGGGTGTTGACAAGACGGATCCAACGGGTATAATTGCGCCCGTAGAAGAGGTCATTAGGCGATCCCAGGAAAGAGGCCGCATTGAAATTCGCTTTTGCGGCAACCAGAAGGTCGAGTGCAGCTTTGTAAACGTCAGCGCCAGGGCTTACCCCGGGGTTGAAATTCTCCGAGTCAAGCGCTTCGGTAAGGGGAACATCGCCAAAAGTATCCACGAGGGTCATCCAAACATAAGCCTCGATCGTCTGGGCAATAGCCAGGTGACGACGGAAGTTGCCTGCCTCTGCAAGTGGTTTTAAGGTCTTGATATCGTTCAGGATACTTGCATAAGCCGTGCTCCAGGTGCCGTTTTGGCTGACCGGTTGGTAGGAAATTTCATAGGTATCGGAAGCCTGGTGGACAATACGGGTTACCCTTTGCCCACGACTACTCGTACCACTGAAAAATCCGGAGAAATCCACCTGGATCTGGTTCAGGAGGAAATCTACGTTGGTGCTGGAAGCGTTCACTTCATTCGGGTTGTCCAGCAACTCGTCGAATTTGAAATCGCACGAGCTGACAGTAAGAACCCCCGCAATGAGCAACACATTTATGAGAAATCTCTTCATTGTTGATTCATTTTTTAGTTTAGAAAGTTAAGTTGAGCGTTGCGCCAACCCGGCGGGCACTTGGGCCTGTGAGGTAGTCAAAGCCCAGACCATTACCAACGCCCGTGCTGAGTACATCGGTGTCGAAGTTTACAAACTTCGGCATATTCAGTGCACGGAACCAGATATTGGAAGCAGTTACCGTCAAGGAAGCGCCTTTGAAAGGCAAATTGGTTACTGCCTTTGCTGGAAGGTTGTAAGTAAGCGCTGCTTCGCGGAGGCGGATGGTACTGCCATCAAAAGTGATAGCCTCGTCCGTAAAGAAGTAGTTATCGAAGAAGTAGTTCGCAGCGGTTACCTGAACATTGTTCTTGGTACCATCTGCCTGTACGCCTGGCAGAACCAGTGTGAGGGCACGGTCGAGCTGATCGGTATCCTTGCTCAGGCCGCGTGCCAATACACCCTTCACCGTGTTGCTCACGATAACGCCCTTGTGGCGGTATTCCCACATGAAGGAAAGGTTGAAACCTTTGAAGCTGATCGAGTTGATCAGCGAAGAAGTAAATTCAGGGTTTGGATCGCCAAGCTCTACGATATCGGTTGCTTCCAGGTAACGACCGTTGGAGGTCACGATTTTCTCGCCCTTGTCGTTACGTGCGATACCGATCCCTTTGATAATACCATAAGGACGGCCGGGGATCGCAAAGTTGCCCAGGTTGGTAAAACCGGAGATCAACACCTGCTCAAGACCACCGCCAAGCTCGGTGATAACCGAACGGTAGCGTGCAAAGTTGGCCGTGATATCCCAGTTGAAACCGGAGCGGGTACGGATCGGGGTAATCGTGGAAGTAATTTCCATACCCTTAGTTTCCAAACCACCCAGGTTGATTGCCGTGCTGGAGAAACCGGTTGCGCGGTCAATCGGCGCGTTGGTGATCAGGTTTTCGGTAGATTTCTGATAAATAGAGATATCAAGTTTTAAACGGTTGTTAAACAAAACCGCTTCTCCGCCAAATTCCAGTTCCTTCTGCAACTCCGGCTTGAGGTTCGGGTTGCCCAGGAAGTTGGAGATGGCCTGGGTAGAAAACACGGTCCCTGCAGCATCAGCCCAGCCGCGTGGGTTCTGGTTCAGGATATTACGCGTGCTGTATGGGCTGGGGAAACCGGCAGAAGTACCGTAGCCAAGGCGCATTTTCAGATACTGCAAAGTCTTGGATTCCAGGCCAGCAAAAGCGGCGGTCGGTATGAAGGAAACCGAAGCCCCCGGATACAGGATGCGGCGGTTATCTTCTTCCACTGTTGATGTCCAGTCGTTACGTCCAAGCAGGTTGACGAACAGATAATCCCCATAGTCAAGGGTCACGCTGGAGTAAATCCCCGCACGCTTTTCTTCCTGTATATAGTTAATTGCCCCTCCAAAAGGATCCCTGGAAGAAGTCGAGATAAAGTTGGAGTGGTTAAAGAGCCCGAACGTCAGCTGATTATTGGAAGCAAGACCAAATTGGCCGTATTTGTCGTTCCGGTAGTTGGCCCCGACCAGCGCCGTTAACTTCAGCTTATCGGTAATAGAAGCGTTATAGTTAAGGTTGACATCCTGGTTCCAGATGGTGTTCTTTATAGTCGTACTTTTATAAAACCCACCATTGATGATGGCATTCACACCACCGCCTCCACCTTTGTTGAGTTTAACTTCCTGGTTCTCGGTATAAGTATCCAAACCTACCCGGTACACCAGTCCAAGGTTCTTGGAAATGTCATAGTTGACCGAGGTAGAGTTGAAAAAGCGATCTACCACGCTGGTATTGGAGTAATATGTTGCCAACCAACGCGGGTTGGTGATATCGTTACCGCCGCGATAATAAACAGAGCTGCGGTCAACGGGGTTCTCGAAAGGCAGGCCTGCGAGATCCACGTTGCGCGGGGTGTACATCACGTTGGCAAAAACAGAAGGAACACCGCCGTTAGGACCGGAGCCGAAGCCTGCGTTAAGCGGTGGGGTCACTACGTCGGTATTGATGAAAGAGAAAGAGGAACGCACCGACAGTTTGTCGGAGATCGAAGAGTTCAGTCCAAGGCCAAAGTTGAGCTTGTTCAGGGTATTGCCCGGGGTAAAGCCCATTTCGTCCTGGTAACCGAAGCTCACGTTATAGCCGGTGCTGCCGGCCGTACCATTGATCTGAAGCGAGGTATTAAATACATCGCCCGTGCGGAAGAAGGACGTACCGATGGTTTCGTACGCTTTGTTTTCGTAGCGGACGACGTTGGAAACATTGGCGCCGGCGCCCCATGGCTTGGCTGGGTCAACTGCAAATTCAGGAAACGCGTTGCGGATACTCGCAACCCCGGAAACACCAATGGGGTGAGGTACGCTCTTCACCACCTCAAAATTAGCGCCCCAGTTGCTGAAGAACCACGACTCCGGCGTGAGCTGCTGGAAACCACCACCGTAGTTGTTTTGATATTCAGGTAGAGAAGCGATCGTATTCTGGAAATACGACTGGCTCACGCTGATATCGGCTTTTTTCTTTGGAGTCGTGGCTCCGCTCTTGGTCGTGATCAGGATAACGCCGTTACGGCCCTGGTCGCCATAGAGTACCGTTGCAGACAGACCCTTCAGTACGCTGACCGACTCGATGTTGTTCGGGTCGAGGTCGAGCATACGGCTGGAGGCCGTGGTACCACCCGAGGCGAAGCTCGTCTGTGCGTTGGTGGAAGAGTTGAAAGGTACCCCGTCCACAACAAAAAGTGGCTGGTTGCTACCCGTGATCGAGGAATAGCCCCGGATAACGATGTTCGTACCCGTACCGGATACCCCGCTCGTAGAGGTAATGTTCACCCCGGGTACTTTACCCTGCAGGATACGGCTTACGTCCGCTTCCGGGCGCTTGGCGATCAGCTCTTCGGTAACCGTAGTTACACCATAGCCAAGTGCGCGCTTTTCTTTTTTGATACCTAAGCTGGTCACAACCACCTCGGACAGTACCTCCGCCGACTCCGCCAGCGTCACATCCATCACGTTGGAGGTGCCGACTGCGACTTCCTGAGAGGTATAACCGGTGTAGCTGTACACCAATACTACCGAGCCCGCAGGAATTTCGATCGAATAACTGCCGTCAAGATCGGTAACTGTACCAGTAGAAGTACCTTTCACCAGAACGCTCGCCCCGATGAGCGGCTCCCCGGCGGAATCGGTCACTTTTCCACTGATCGTCCGCTGTGCCATGGCTGCACCAAAGGCAAAGAGGACTAAACCCAAAACCAGTGAGAGTTTTTTCATAATGAATCCTATTTGTTAATTAAAAATGCGAATTGCCTGTTATTCAAAGTGATATATGTGAAATTTTGTGTTAAAACCAAAAGCAAAGTTATCCTTCTGTTCCGTAATTCAAGGGGGCCTGAATCTTGACAATTGCGAGGGGACTTGTATTTCAGGCATTTACAGGCACTGGGCGGCAAAATAAGGCATTATTTTAATCTAACAAAAAGATTTCATTAACTTTCTCTTAGAATTTGTCCAAATACAGGACGACTTTGATTGGAATACCCTGGAATGCTGCCGCCTGCGGCGGCAAAATTTTATATTAAAACCGCGGGGGTTGTGTAAAAAGGTTTTTGCCGCCTGCGGCGGCAGAATATTCTTCTGAGA
>JBMOJO010000213.1:0-6200 GCA_049315745.1 Saprospiraceae bacterium
TCAGCGCTTCGCGCCAAATAATCCTTTCAAACCGAGGCCGGGGTTGTGTAAAAAGATTTTTTACGGCGCTTCGCGCCGAATTATGTTTTGAGAGACACGTCATTTTAACGATTTCGCGGAGCGAAATCGTTAAAATGACGTGTCTCTCAGAAGAATATTCTGCCGCCGTAGGCGGCAAAAACCTTTTTACACAACCCCAATACACGCATGCCAAATAAAATCCTTCGCGGCGAAGCCGCGGATACCCCTGGTAAATAGTTACACGAGTTGCCCAAAAGCACATGAGGGGCAGCCTGCTTACAGCGGCTGTCCCTCATGTGCTTTATACCGATTCCCTCCCGGCAGCGGAACTTTCTCTTTCCCATGCCCTTCCCGGGCATTGCCCCGCCACTTCAGGCCCTCCGGCGAGCGCCTACCGGTGCTTGCTATCCTTCCGATCCACTTGCAGGCATCCATTATAAATTTTTCTATTGGATTAGACTTTGGCACGGTTTTCTTATCGCATTAAGAAAAAATGTAATTAGATGAAAAAGGCGCCTAAACGGGTGCAGGAAGCATCAAACAAACGACTACTGCGAGATGCCCTGCCCACTCCGGCAGGGATGGAAACCCGGGCTTCACGAACAGGAAAAAGGCTGTATAGACCGACCAGCAGCCTGGCCAATCGTCGGAATGCCCAATTATTGTTCACCGTTAATTGTACGACTATGAAAAACTTATTGGAGCAGGGTGGTGTGGAAAAAGGACGGGCTCCCGCAGTACTTATACGGGGCAGGGGTTATCCGGGCATTTGGAAGTGGCCTTTCCTGCTGCTGTTTTTGTGGATCGGTGGGATTCGCCCTTTGTGGTCGCAGTCGCAGGCTCCGTGTGCGATAACCTGTCTTGCCGACAATCCAAGTTTTCCGCTGGTGATAGACCCGGGAGACAGCTGCAAATCCACATTGACCTTTTCGATGTTTATGTTCATCACCGGATGTCCGGGCGACAAGACCCTTGCGGTGAGGGGCGGTGGTGGGCAGGTGATTGCTACCGGGGTTAATTCCGTATCGGTCAATCTTATCAGCCAGATTGGCCAGCTGCTGGAGGTGACGGTGGTAGATGTGGGGACCGGGATTACCTGCGTAGGGTATGCGCGGATACTGGACCGGACGGCTCCGGTAATTATGTGCAGGGACACTGTCCTACCCTGTAGCGCGGATACCAGTGTTGCGAGATTGGGCAGGCCGCGGATTTTAGAGAACTGCGATGCCTCGGTTGTTATGACCTATACCGACCAGGTGCAGAATTTAGCGTGCAACGACACCTCTGCGATCATACTGCGTACATGGCTTGCCCGCGACGCCTCAGGAAACAGGGATACCTGTGTTCAGCGGATTGCGCTCCTGCGGGCGGTTTTAGCAGATGTTGTTTTCCCGCGGGATACCTCGATCAGTTGCATAGCAGCGGCGAATGATCCTTTCCGTTTAGGGTTTCCGTCGTGGGCGGGGAGCCAGATTTCCAATGGCGGGGGGCTTTGCCGTTTCGTCATCCGGTTCAGGGACGAAGTTACCCAGACCTGTGGGTCGGCAGGAAGGGTTATTGACCGGATTTGGACCGTTGAAGACTTGTGTGCTTTGCAAACCCGTACGGTCAAGCAGACGATAAGGGTAGTGGACAACATAGCTCCGGTAATCCAGTGCCCACCGACGAAGATTGCTTATACCCTACCCGGGGAGTGCTTTTCGACCGTCAACCTGGACCGGCCTACAATAATGGACAGCTGCGACCCCAACGCCACATTTCTGGTATCTACGTCTTACGGACAAGTTGGCCTCGGCCCGCATTTCAACGTTCCTGCGGGTACCCATACGATCACCTATACGGCAGTAGATGCCTGCCTGAACACCGCGGTTTGTCAGACGACCCTTCGGGTACTCGATGAAGAGCGGCCCATTGCAATTTGCGATGATGAAATCGTCATTGCGCTCAACCAGCAAGGCAGGGCTTTTTCTGCTGCCAGGACTTTTAACGAAGGCAGCCGCGATAACTGTGTCGGCACGCTTTATTATAAAATCCGCCGTATGACGACCAATGCCTGCAACGGGGCGAACGGCGACGATTCTTCGCTTCCGGGGTACCAGGAGTGGTTTGACGACCTGGTGCAGTTTTGTTGTGAAGATGTAGGGACAAAGGTTCAGGTGATCGTAAGGGTCTATACAGTCAACCCTGGCCCGGGGCCGATAAATCCGCTGCGGGAGGAACCGGGCGGTGATTTATTTGGTACGTTCAATGAGTGTATGTCCCTTGCACAGATCAAAGATCCTTTTCCACCACAGCTTTTTTGCCCGGCGACAGATACCGCCGAGTGCGTTGAAGACCTTTCCAACCTTTCGCGTTATGGCAATCCGGTATTGTTGTCCGGTTGTGGCTCGCGGCTGGATTCTTCAGTGGTTACGACCCTCGACAACTGCGGTCGGGGAATGGTACGCCGGACGTTTACCGCTACTAACCCGCAGAACCTGACGGCTACCTGTACGCAGGTGATCCTGGTAGAAAATAACCAGCGCCTCACCACCCAGGACATTACCTGGCCAAGCAATACGACGCTAAGTACTTGTGGCATATCTACAGAACCGGGCAACCTGCCCAGTGGATCGCAGCGCCCGCAAATTTCACGGCAACCTCCCTGTGGGCTGGTGGGGATATCTTACGAGGACAAGACCTACAATCTGGTTGCGAGTGCCTGTTATACGATCCATCGCACCTGGACGCTGATTGACTGGTGTCTTTTTGACCCATCAAAGTCTGCTACCTTAGGTAAATTCTCTTATACCCAGGTGATTGAAATTGCGGACAGGCAGCCGCCGAATTTTGTTTGCCCTGGCGATATCACGGTGCCCGCAACGAACGGCTGTGTTTCTGGTCAGGTCACTTTACCTGCATTGGTGGCCACGGATAATTGCAGCCCACAAATTTCGATCAGCCACGATTCGCCGTTTGCTGCCTCTCCGGGCGCCAACGTAAGTGGCACCTATCCGCTGGGCTCGACGGTAGTGACCTATAGGATTGCCGATGGTTGTGGAAATATTGCGGTATGCCGGATCCGGATCAATGTTGTAGATCAAAAACCTCCTGCGATCCTTTGTATCGAAGGGTTATCTACCTCGGTATCGCAGATGCCCGGTGGGATTATGGCCATGGTAGGTGCAAAGATGTTCGATAAAAACACCGCAGACAACTGTACTGCGAATGCGAATATCCGGTTTTCCATACGCCGGCCTGCCCCCAATCTGACCACTCCGCCGACTGCCACGCAGTTGACTTTTGACTGCTCGGATTTGGGATTGCAGCCCGTCGAAGTTTGGGCCACGGACGAATCCGGCAACAGTACGTTTTGCCTGACGAGTATAAGGATTACGGATTTCGCCAACATTTGTCCGCCGGATATCGGTTTGGGTAACGTTGCCGGTGCGATCAGTACCGAGAAGGGGGATAAAGTGGAGAAGGTATCCATGGTTGTGCAGGCGGATAAGCCAATGCAGGCCCTCACCGATGTACAGGGAGCCTTTCGGCTGGCGAATATTCCGTTTGGCCAGGATTATACAATTGTGCCCCGGCGCAACGACAATCTGATGAACGGCGTGAGCACGCTGGATTTGGTGCAGATCAGCCGGCACATCCTGGGCCTTCAGCCGTTTACCTCTCCTTATCAGTGGATAGCGGCAGATATTGACAGATCGGGTACCGTTTCGACGAGCGACATGGTGCGTTTGCGTAGGCTGATCCTGAATTTGGAAACGTCGCTGCCGAACGGCAATACCTCCTGGCGCTTTGTTGATGCGAATTATAAATTTCCAACGACGGGCAACCCGCTTGCGAAACCATTCCCGGAGGTCGTTAATTTAAATAACTTCCGGGAGAAGGACGCCAGGGTAAATTTCGTCGCCGTGAAAATTGGCGATGTCAACGGATCGGCGTTGCCAAACAGCCTGGTGCAAGGCGAGAGCCGGACTACGGGCGGTGAAATGGTCATCCGTGTCAGTGATAAAGCATTCCGGACAGGGGAAACGGTTACAGTGGATCTGGTATCCGCTGATCTCGGTAAAGTTTCGGGTTATCAATTTACGCTGGATTTTGACGAGCGCCTTTTGGAAATGACAGGTATGGATTTCGGCGACCTCCCGGATATGGGGCTCGAGAATTTTGGATTTGGCGCAATCTCAGAGGGGCGTATCGCAACAAGTTGGAGCAGGGGATCATCTCCGGTCCCTTCAGGTGACGTAGTCATATTCCGCCTGACCTTCAAGGCGAAGCGCAGCTCCGACCTGTTCAATGCACTGGCGATTACAGATATGCCGACCCGGGCCGAGGCGTTTAATCCGGCTTCCGAGTTGATGCAGGTTTTGCTGAAGGTAATAGATGCCAGGGGCAGTGTACGCGAGAACGGCGGTTTCGAGTTGCTCCAAAACTTCCCAAACCCCTTTAGCGAGACGACCTACATCGGGTTTAACCTTCCCAAAGCAGCTCCGGCAATGCTGCGGATATTCGATGTAGCCGGGAGGTTGGTTTACGCCCATGCGGGTGATTTTGGAAAAGGTTACAACGAGATACCGGTCAACAAAGCCCAATTGGGCCTGAACCACGGGATCTTTTACTATCAACTTTCATCGGAAAGTTATAACGCGACCCGCAAGATGATCATGAATACGGTGCGATAGCGCTTAAGATACAGCTTTTCATAGTTATTAATTTGTACGGAAATGAGGCGGGGCCTTTTCAGGCCCTGCTTTTTTTATTTGATGGGCAATCTGCAGAGGTGTGGCCAAAAAACTGTAGGGGTTGTGAAAAAAGGTTTTTTACTGCGCTTCGCGCCAAATAATATTTTTAGGGGTTGTGTAAAAAGGTTTTTTACGGCGCTTCGCGCCGAATTATGTTTTGAGAGACACGTCATTTTAACGATTTCGCGAAGCGAAATCGTTAAAATGACGTGTCTCTCAATATAATATTCTGCCGCCGCAGGCGGCAAAAGACTTTTCACACAACCCCAAACAGATACTATATTTGAACTGTTTTGTTAGGCTGACAAGAACGGGACAGCAAATTACTGACTGTATCCGTTCTGGTACGGCGCAACTTTATTGATTTGAATTTACGGTTACTGCGATGGCTGACAGGCACGAATTAGGGAAACGCGGGGAGGAGATCACTGCGGATTGGATGCGCGCGCGCGGGTATCAAATCCTGGAGCGCAACTGGAGGTATCATCGTGCGGAGGTGGATATCATTGCCCGCTTCGGCGGTACATTGGTTTTTGTTGAAGTGAAGACGCGGCGTTCGGAGCGCTTTGGCGCCCCTTTTGTATTTGTTGGGCACAGGAAGCAGCGCTTTTTGGCCAGTGCGGCAGCAGCTTATGCAGATTGTTCAGGATTCTCAGGTGAAATCCGCTTTGATGTATCGAGTATCCTTTTTTCCGGCAAGGATTTCCATATTGAATATCTTGAGGATGCATTTTTTCCCGGCGGATAAATATCCGAATGCATTCAGGCAGGCATATTTTTTTTATTCAGGCCAAAGCGCAACACGTCAACGGATTCTCCGCTTTTTTTGAGATATTCCCCCCGGAGGTCGCCTTCGCGGACAAACCCGAACCTGCGGGCGAGGCGTTGTGCGGCGATATTGTCGGTACCTGTGGTGAGGGTAATTTTTTCCAGTCCGAGTTGTTGGAACCCAAAAGGCAGCAGGACGGCGAAGACTTCGCCCATCAGTCCGGCAGCTTGGTATTGTTTATCTATAAACCCGTTCAACCGCGCTTTGGGCAATTCCCACTGTACAGGGTCAAAAGCGGCATAACCGATCATTTGTGCCCGTTCCTTGTCCCAAATAATAAAGTGGAAGGCTTCCTGCAGCAGCCATGCCGCAAGCCTTTGGCGTACGAAAATCTCCGCTGCACTTGCGTCCTCAAAAACCGGCAGAACGGCAGGGTGCAGGTCTTCCAGCAAGCCGGTATTTGCCCGGACGAGTTCGAACAGTGCGGTGCCTTCCTGTTCCCGCAACCGCCGCACGACGGTCCTCCGCGTAATGATTACGGTCTCAAGGTCAAAAAGGGCTGTTTTCATATCGGGTAAGATCGTGGTGAATATATAAGGACGGGGTTGTACAAAAAGTCATTGCATGGCGCTTTGCGCCAAATAATATTTTTCGAGACACATCGTTTTCGAAAT
>JBMOJO010000214.1:0-6161 GCA_049315745.1 Saprospiraceae bacterium
CCACGCCGGTTTCAAAAGAATATTCTGCCGCCGAAGGCGGCAAAAACCTTTTTATACAACCCCAGAGGGAGATTTGCTATACTCTGTATTTCTTACTATTTTCGTCGGATGAATTTCTCTTCAAAATTGATTGAATCGGCAGTCAACGCTTTTGCGACGCTGCCCGGGATCGGCAAGAAGACGGCACTGCGCCTTGTCCTGCACCTCATCAACCGCCCTGCAGAGGTCACCGGGCAGATTGCCGATGCCCTGGTACGCATGCGGCAGGGCATCCGCACCTGCCAGGAATGCGGCAACCTCGCGGATGAGCCGGTTTGCGCAATCTGTACCGACCGGCGCCGCGACCGGGGCCTGGTGTGTGTGGTTGAGAGCATCCGCGACGTCATGGCCATCGAAGATACCCAGCAATACAGAGGTATTTACCACGTCCTCGGCGGGATTATCTCCCCTTTGGAAGGGATTGGCCCCCAGGATTTGAACATAGACCTCCTGCTGCAGCGCGTAGCCGGCGGGGAAGTCCGCGAACTCATTATGGCCATCAGCCCGACTATAGAAGGAGAGACTACGATCTTTTACCTTTCCAAACTGTTCCGCGAACAGCCCGTAGCCATCAGTACCATTGCCCGGGGCGTTGCTTTTGGCGGCGAGCTGGAGTACGCGGACGAAATTACGCTTGGGCGCTCCATCATTACCCGGGTGCCCTACAAAAACCAGGTGGACTGAGACCCATGAACGGCATACCGGCGCCCGACCTCACAGTCGTAATCGTAAATTATAATGTGCGGGGGTTCCTGGAACAGGCACTGCATGCCGTGCGCAATGCAGCGCGTGGCCTTCAGGCGGAGGTCTTCGTTGTGGACAACTGCTCCGTGGACGATTCCGTAGCGATGGTGCGGGAAAAATTCCCGGAAGTAAAGCTCATCGCGAATGTAGCGAATGTTGGTTTTGCCCGTGCCAACAACCAGGCGCTCCGGCAATCAAAAGGAAGGTATGTGCTCCTGTTGAACCCCGACACCGTCGTCCAGGAAGATACCTTCCAAAAATGCCTGCGTTTCATGGATGCCCACCCGGAAGCCGGTGCCCTGGGAGCCCGCATGATTGACGGGGCGGGCAAGTTCCTCCCCGAGTCGCGCCGGGGGTTTCCGGCGCCTTTCGTCGCGTTTTGCAAGGCGGTCGGGCTACACGCCATTTTCCCGCGTTCCCGGACCTTCAACACCTACTACCTGGGGTATCTGGACGACAAAACGACCCACCCTGCGGACATCCTGTGCGGTGCCTTTATGTGGATCCGCCGGGAGGCCCTTGATAAAGCCGGTTTTCTGGACGAAGCATTTTTTATGTACGGGGAAGATATAGACCTTTCCTGGCGGATCGTGCAGGCGGGATACGTCAATTATTATTTTCCGGAAACGACCATCATCCACTATAAGGGCGAAAGTACCAAGAAGGGGAGCCTCAACTATGTGCGGGTTTTTTACCAGGCGATGATCATCTTTGCCCGAAAGCATTTCGAAGGCGCCCGGGGCCGGCGTTTTGTGGCGATGCTCCAGGCAGCAGTATATACCCGGGCAGCCCTGACCCTCGCATACCATATTTTCACCCGCCTGGCCTGGCCGCTTGCCGACGGGGCGGTATTCATGGCAGGGATGGCAATGCTCAAACACTTTTGGGCCATTTACCGCTTTGGCGACCCCAACTATTACCAGCCAGACTTTTTGTCCTTCAACGCTCCGCTCTATACCCTGCTGTGGATCCTGGGGATATATTTCAGCGGCGGTTATGACCAGAAAACAGCGCTGTACCGCTCTGTTCGGGGGGTTTTCTGGGGCACCTTTCTCATTGCCGCCATATATGGTTTCCTAAACGCCGAATACCGGACATCCAGGGCGCTCATCCTGCTCGGCGCCGCATGGGCATTCTTTGCAGTGCTATCCGGCCGCGCCCTGCAGCATTTGATCCGGTACCGCAACCTGCGCTTTGGCGAAGCGCAGGTCAAAAATGTACTCATCATCGGTTTCAGAGCAGAAATTCAACGGGTAGAGGCCTTATTGCAGCAAACTGCCGTGCGTTGGAATTATCTGGGGGCGGTGAGCCCTGTCCCGCAAAACAAAGACCACTTTTTCCTGTGCAGTCTGGAGCAACTGGAAGAGGCGGTGCGGATATACCGCGCCGATGAGCTCGTCTTTTGCGGAAAGGACGTCCCCGCGCGCGTGATGATGCACTGGATGGCCAGACTGGGGCCGGATGTAGCATACAAAGTCGTACCGGAAGAAGGAATGAGCGTCATCGGGAGCAGTTCGCGGAACAGCAGTGGCGAACTGTACACCATAGACATCCGCTACCGGATCGCCGAGCCGGCACAACGCCGCAACAAACGCTTATTTGACCTCGCATTTGCCCTGGCCCTGCTTCCTACCCTGCCCGTACAACCGCTGGTCCAGCGCACATTCTGGCCGTTTATAGCACAATGGGCGAGGGTCATTTTGGGAAAAACCAGTTGGGTCGGGTACAGTACCCGGGGGGGCAGCCTGTCTGGATTGCCCCAGCTGCGCCCCGCTCCGCTGTCGCCTGCCAGCGGCCTGCCCCTGGGCCTGCGCAACACGGCAAATATTGACCGTCTTAATTTCCTGTATGCCAAAGATTACAGCCTCGAGACCGATCTCCGCATCGTCCTGCAGCACTTTCGCATACTTGGCGGGAATCAGGCCACCACCTGATACCCGACGCCCTTGAGGGTAATAATCTGCACGTTGGGGTCGTCCCGCAGATATTCGCGGAGGTGAGCGATATAGACATCGAGGTTCCGCGAGTTGAAGAAAGAATCGTCGCCCCATATCTTTTGCAGGATCGCCTTTCGTTCAACAGGAAAATTCAGTTTTTCGGTCAGGATTTTGAGTAACTCGGCTTCCCGGTGGGAAAGCTTTTGTACCCTGTCTCTGAACCTCAGCTCGTACTTACGCACGTCAAACGTATAATCGCCCAGGGCAATCTGATCGGGGCTTGACCCCACTAATTCCTGCCCCCCTGAAAGCTCCAGCAGATTGTTGATCCGGGCGATCAGTTCCTCCATACTGAATGGCTTGCGCAGGTAGTCATTTCCTCCGGATTGAAAGCCTTTCAGCACGTCTTCGGTCTGGACTTTTGCGGTTACAAAGATGACCGGCACTTTCGGATGCACCTTGCGGATCGCCGTGCATAATTCGAAGCCATCTCTGTGGGGCAGCATCACATCGAGGATGACCAAATCGGGCAGGAAATCCTTTAAGGCGGGCATCACCTGCGCACCGTCACCAACCATACGGACTTCGAAGTTGCGCATTTCCAGGGTTTCCCTGACGATTTTTCCGAGAAAGGGTTCGTCTTCGACATATAAAATCTTGGGCTTTGAAATCATCATTTATCGTTTCTGAGGTTAAACCATTTAACAGACCGGCTTCCCGGAAACCGGCACAAGCACGGCATACCCGCGCAACAGGATCATGCCGCAACCTGATGCCTGGGAACACGCACCGTAAACGTACTGCCTTTCCCGGGGACGCTCTTCACCGAAATCTCCCCGTGGTGGCTGCGCACTACCTCCGAGACATAGCTCAGGCCCAGGCCATAACCCTTGGTATTATGCCGGTTGCCCTCCTGGGGGGCACGGAAAAACTGCTCGAAAATTTTATCCTGATATTCTTTTTCGATACCGATCCCCTTATCCTTTACACTAACCTGGACCATCCCGTTGGATTCCCTTAGCCCGATTTCAACATCGGGACTGGATGGGCTGTACTTTAGGGCATTGTCCAGGAGATTATAAAAAACATTGGTCAGGTGAACGGGGTCGCCTTCGATCATAAAATGCTCCCCTTCGACGATAAGCTGTACCCTTGCATTGACCTTTTCGAACTGTAGCCCCATAGACTGCAGGATTTTCTCCAGGGCAGCCCGGATATCGAAGCGCTCCTTATGTAATTGCAGCGTTTTATTCTCAAACATGGACATCTTGAGCACCCGATCTACCAGAATAGAAAGGCGCTGTAACTCGTGCTGGGAAATACTCAGGTATTCCCTCGTCTTCTCCTGGTTTTCCAGCACCTGAAAATTCTGTAAAGCCTCGAGCGCCACGCTGACCGTCGAGATCGGCGTCTTCAGCTCATGGGTGATATTCCCGATAAAATCGTTTTTGAGCTTTGCCAGTTTGTGCTGTTGCTGCAAACTCCTGAAAATCAATAAAAAAGACACGGACGTTATCCCGATAAGAAAAAAAGCGAACAGCAGGCTGGGCACCATTTTCCGAAAGAGGAAGGGGGCGGAGCCACTCGCCCTGGCTACATACAAGTGGACCGGGGGCATCCCTGCAGGATAGAAAGTCACGATACCTGAAGCCCCCGGAAAATTGGGTATTTGGCCTTCCCTTGAAATTTTGACCGGCATATTCAGCCCTGCACGGGCCATATCCCCTTGCACCCGAGATTGCAGGTTGCCGAGATGAAGCGTATCTGAAAAGATATCGGCGACTGCTGCTGTGGTTTTTCCCGAATCGGCCGGTTGCTCCCGGACGGCGGCGAGGGCGTTCAGGAAAAAACGTTCTCGGCGCTGTAACCTGCTCTCCGGCTCGCTGGCCGCCTTGAGCGAAACGTGCGGCTCCGTCCGCTCATGGTGCCCGCGACTGCTGTCGAGACGAAAGAAGAAACGTTGATTGATGGCAATCCTGGATTGGAAATTGGGAGACGCTGCCGCTCTGCTGTCTGCCAGGCTATCAAAGCCGATCACAATGATCGTTTTTTGCCGTCCATCCGTGCTATCCCGCTTGCCGATGTACAGCATGCCTGCACGAAAAATTGAATCCTGCATATCGCGAACGCCCTGAACAAAAATATTATCAATCTCTTTGTTCAGCAGCTCCTTTTGTTCCTGATATACCTTGCGCAGCCAATAGGCCTGGAAAACCACTAACAGGAACAGACTTAACAACATCAAAAACCGGTAAAGATGGTTCCTTTGCGTCATTGTAATGGCATTGAGGAGGTTTTGTCGGGAATGACCGGGAGCTGGATGAGGACAAATACCCCACGCCATTTGCCCCGTTAACCGTGTCACACTCCTGCTGTTTTTACAAAAATAAGCCTTTCAACTTTACGGCACTGGATTTGTTAACGATAATTAACGATTCTTCAAGGTCGTTTAACCTCTGCCTGGAAAGGATACGCGTAGATTTACCACAAAAAAACATTTATGAAAAGGTATTTGGCATTATTGAATGTATTACTGGCACCGATTTTTGTATTTTCACAAAAGAACGAAGGCGTGGTCGTTTACACTCAAACGATTAATCTCCACCAGATGATCCCTGATGAGCGCGCGCGGCAGTGGATGCCGGAAAAGCAGACCTACGAATCAGAGCTGTTCTTTCAGTCGGGCAAATCCTTGTTTAAGCCCAAAAAATCCGAACAGCCGCAGCAAGTCACCGCAGACGATCAAAGCTCGGGATGGCGCATGATGATGAACCGCCGCCGGGATAATACGATTGTTTACCGGGACCCCGCGGCCGGTACCCACCTCGAGGCCACGGCGTTCATGGACAAGGAGTTCCTCATCGAAGGTGCAGACCCAACGGTCAGCTCCAACTGGAAAGTCACCGGGAAACAGAAAATGGTGGCCGGATATCCTTGTATCTCCGCCGTACGCAGCGACTCGGCCATGGGGCGCCCCCGCGAAATTACCGCCTGGTTCACCCCCGCTATCCCCGTCCAGTCCGGGCCCCAGTCCTTCGGCGGCCTCCCCGGACTGATCCTCGAAATTGACCAGAACCAGGGGCAGATGCTCATTACGGCAACCGCCATCGAGTTTAAACCCCTGGATGCCGCAACGATGGCCCCTCCGGACAAGGGGAAGCGGGTCACCCGCGATGAATACCGCAAAATTGTAGAAGAACGCATGAAGGAAATGCGCGCCGGTGCCCCCGGATCCGCCGGCGGTATGATGATTATCCGGAATTAAAATTTCAGGCTGCCGCATACGTAAGACGCCGTCGCCCGATGTAGTGAAATGTTGTTTCGAAAAATGCTGCCGCTCAAAATATTACCTGGCGTTGCATAAACAGTATTTTGCCGCCTTCGGCAGCAGAATCTTCTCTTGAGAGACAGGTCATTTTCACAATTTCGCTTCGCGAAATT
>JBMOJO010000215.1:0-6158 GCA_049315745.1 Saprospiraceae bacterium
CTCTCAAAACATAATTTGGCGCGAAGCGCCAAGAAAAACCTTTTTACACAACCTCTCTCAGAAGAATGTTCTGCCGCCGCAGGCGGCAAAAACCATTTTACACAACTCCGAATCTATTGCCGCAGAAAGCGGCAATAGATTACATCCCCAGGCTGTAACCGTCGCGATAGGTGCGTTTGACGAACTGGTTGGCTTCGTCGAAGTTGGTGATTTTCATATTAGGCCCATCCCAGATAAGTTTGATATTCCTGCCTGGATATTCAACGGATCCGTTTGCTTTTTTCTTTTGAATATTATAGCTGCGAATAGCGAGGTTGCCCATAAGGATACTTTCCGTAAGTGGCCCGGCCAAATCGAAATGGGAGCTGAGGTTTTTGGCCTCGGCGCTGCCGTATCCGGCGATACTGGCTTCCACCCAAGCGGCATAATGTCCGCCTTCCCCTTTCGGGACGCGGGCCACCGTTTGTGGTACGACCGTTTCTTTGGAGCGGCTGGTAGGCAGCAGGTTAGGGAGGGCGCCATAAGTGCCACACATCATTTTTCCTTTAGTCCCTATAAATAAGGTGCCGTTGCCCCCATCTCCAAAGATTTCATTAGGCCCGAGTTCTTCCGGGCGTTCAGGCTGGATTCCGCCATCCATCCAGTGGACCTTGACATCAGGCTTGCCTTGCCGGCCTTTGAACCGGAGAATAATATGGGAAGCAACCGGTGCGCAATCGGGCGTATATTCGGCAGTCCAGTTTTTGGTATATACCTTCGCAACACTGCATTCTGCGGATTCCGGGTATCCCAGCCCCAGCACGGCGAATGCGGGCGCCATGATGTGACAGGCCATATCACCGAGGGCGCCGGTACCATAATCCCACCACCCCCGCCAATTGAAGGGGACGAGGTTGTCCACATAATCCCGGAAGGGGGCTGTACCCAGCCATAAGTCCCAGTTGAGCTCGGAAGGTACCGTTTGTTTCTGCGTAGGCCATGCAATCCCCTGCGGCCAGACGGGCCGGTCGGTAAAACAATAGACCGTGTGTACATCCCCGATTGCCCCTGCGTTGTGCCAGTCCACCAACTGCCGCACCCCGTCACCGGAAGCGCCCTGGTTGCCCATTTGCGTGACGACCTTATAGCGGTGAGCTGCCTCGGTGAGCATACGGGCTTCGTAGATATCGTGGGTAAGCGGTTTTTGGACATAGACGTGTTTGCCCAGTTGCATAGCCGCCATGGCCTGAACGGCGTGCATGTGGTCAGGCGTGGAAACAGAGCAGGCGTCTATGTTTTTGTGTTCTTTGTCGAGCATTTCCCTGTAGTCAGCGTAAATTTTGGCTTTCGGGTACCGCGATTTGCTTTTTCCAACTTGTCTGCTGTCCACGTCACAGAGGAAAGCGATCTCTGCTTTTCCGCTCTGGTGAAAACTCCAAAGGTCGCTTTCACCTTTTCCACCGGCCCCGATGCCTGCAATCCTGAGCTTGTCGCTGGGGGCCACAAAACCCCTGCCAAGTACATGCCGGGGCACAATCGTAAATGCCGCCAGCGCAGTGACGCCGTTGCGGATAAATTTCCTGCGCGATTCCTGCGCTACAGATGCTTTCTTTTTCATGATATGGTTCGGTGTTGTGAAATGAATCAAAATCCGGGGGTCAATATATAAATTATTGTGAAAATTTCTACAATTCGAAGCAGGCTTTGCCAAATGTTCGCGATACAATCCTAATTGTTTAAAAATATAAGTAATCCTTGTGAAAAAATTAGTAGTACTTTATTTTCTTTGCAAGATAAAAATCCATTAAAATTTATTCGAATGAAAAAAACAGGGTTACTTAAAATGGGGTTATGGGCCTTCCTGTTATTGTGTACAGGAAATATTATGGCCCAGTACACGGTGACCGGATCCATCAAGGATGGAAGGACCGGGGAGCCTTTGCTGTTCGCCAACGTCCTTGTCCAGGGTACTTCGACGGGTACCGTGGCGGATGTGGATGGCAAATTTTCTATTGACATCGAATCAAATAACGAAGTCACGCTGGTCATTTCTACCTTGGGGTACGTCACCCAGTCGGTGAAAGCGAGTCCTTCCAATAAGGTGCTCGACATACAGCTTCGCGAGGATGCGACCAACCTGGAGGAAGTTGTCATCACGGGTCTTGCTTCTTCGGTAAAGCGTTCCAACCTTGCCAATGCGGTTGCATCGGTATCGGCGAAGGACCTGGTGGGGACAACGACCATTCAAACTACAGATGGTGCGCTGTACGGCAAAATCGCAGGTGCGACGATCCGCTCCAACGGTGGTGCGCCCGGTGGCGGTATGTCCATCCAGTTGCGCGGTATCTCGAGTCTTGCAGGTGCATCCCAACCACTTATTATCCTGGACGGGGTGTATATCAATAACGCCTTCCAGCGTACCGGCCGCGCAACCGTGACTCAAGCCGGTGCCTCCAACCAGGATGACGGCTCTAACCGTCTGGCTGACCTTAACCCGGCCGATATCGAAACAATCGAGGTCCTGAAAGGGCCATCCGCAGCGGCTATTTATGGTACCCGTGCAAATGCCGGTGTTATCATCATCACTACCAAGCGCGGGGCTACCGGCAAAACGACCATCAGCCTTTCTCAGGATATTGGTACGGCTTCGCCCCTTCGTCTTTTGGGAACAGATACGTGGAGCGAAGATAAGATCAATACCTTCTTCCCTGCCGCTCGCCGCGGGGTCGAGCTGGAGCGCTTCCGCCAGGGGGTATTTGTAGATTACGAAGATTATTTCTACAACAACCCGGCTACACTGCTCAACAGCCGCCTCTCAATCGCAGGTGGTGACGACAAGACCAAATTCTTCGTTTCAGGAAATATTACTTCGGAGGATGGTACCGTAAAAAACACCGGTTTTGAGCGCTACTCCATCCGGGCCAACCTCGACCACAAGATCTCCAAGCGGATTAAGCTCAGTGTTTCTTCCAACTATATCAAGTCGGATACCGATCGCGGTTTTACCGGAAACCAGAACAACGCCGGTGCCAGTATCGGCTACAACATTGCATACGTGCCGAGTTACTTTGACCTCCGGCCGAATGCCCAGGGTGTATATCCGGTCAACCCTTATTTCTCCGAAAACCCGGTTGCGGTGACCGATCACGCGATCAATAATTCTACCGTTAACCGCTTTGTACAAGCGTTCAACCTCTCCGTTGACCTTGCACAGACGAATACCAGCAACCTGAAAGCGACGGTTTCCGGGGGTCTGGATTACCTGCAGAACTCAACCATGATTTATTTGCCGGAATTTCTCCAGTTCCAGCGTGCGCAGGCGAACCCGGGGGATGTCCTCGTTGGCCGCCAGGAAAGCACGAATACCAACTTCCAGGCTGCACTGGTATATAACAAGACTGCCGGCAAGCTCAACCTGAGCAGCCAGGGCGGTATTGTACGCCTGGATTTTGATAACAGCGCGATCTTCAACCGCGGCCGCGGTCTGGTACCCGGGCAAACCAACCTCCGCCAGGCCAGCGTTCAGGAAATCAACGAGAACTTTGTCAGCAGCATCAGCGAAGCAGGCATTTTCCTCCAGCAGGAAGCTAACTTCGATGACAAAATTATCGGTACAGTAGGTATTCGTTGGGATAAATCCACTTTGAACGGCGATCCTACGCAGCTTTATGCTTTCCCACGCGCCTCCCTCGCGTTGAACCTCGCCAACTTTGATTTCTGGAAGATCAAACCGATCAGCCAGTTCAAGCCGCGTATCGCCTATGGTGAAACTTCCGGTCCGGTTGGCTTCGGAGCTACCTTTACTTCACTTGGCGGTGCTAATATCGGTGGCTTGCTGGGTTCTGTGGTTTCTTCCCAGATTGGAAATACCGGCATTTTCCCGGAGCGCGCAGCAGAACTTGAATTCGGCTTCGATGCCGGTTTCTTCAACAACCGTATTGCACTGGAAGCAACCTATTACGTAAAAAATACACAGAACAATATTCAGAACCTTAGCCTTGCCCCTTCTGTCGGGGTGAGCAGCACGCCAAGTAATGAAGCAGAACTTCAAAATAAGGGTCTGGAACTTGGTCTATCCGGTACGCCGATTGACATGGCCAAATTCCGCTGGTTTACCCGAGTCCTTTTCTGGAGAAACCGCGTCATGCTGACCAGATTGGGTATTCCAACCTATATTTCCGGTGCCTTCGGTTCTGGACTTGGTACCTTCCTCTACGCACAGGGCTATGCGCCGACTACCATTGTTGGTACGCCGGTGAATGCGCAAAATCCAGGTGGATTCACGATTTGGGGCGACAACCAGCCTGACTTCAATATGTCCTTCTTCAACTCTTTCAGCATCATGAAGAACCTCGAGCTTTCTGTTCTTGTGGATTGGAAGCAGGGCGGTGACAATATTAACCTGTCTGCGTTCCTTACGGACGGTGGTGGTACGACCAAGGGTTGGTTCGAAGATTCCAACGGCGATGGTATTCCAAACGGAAGGCAGCGTGATCCTGCACCTTATAACAATGCAGGCCGTTGGGTCATGGATGCCAGCTTCGTAAAAATCCGTGAGGTAGGTTTGTATTATACCTTCCCCAAGCAGACGCTGTCTAAGATCTTTAACGGTGCATTCAAAGGGATTAAGGTGGGTGCTTCCGGAAACAACCTGTTCCTATTCACAGACTATTTCGGATATGATCCTGAAACTTCTACCTTCGGTGCACAGGCGGTTGCCAACAACGTGGACATTGCCCCATATCCGACGCCAAGAAGGCTTTTCTTCCACCTCAATTTCGATTTCTAATTCCAAACCAACTGCAACATGAAAAAATTATCAAAATATATTCTGTTTCTTGTTGTTTTGGGTCTATCTGCCTGCAACCCTCTGCAATTAGAGGAAGTAGTGGATCCCAACAACCCTTCGCTTGCAAGCGTAGGCACCAATGCCACGCGGGAGCAAGTGCAGTTTCTGCTCACAGGGCTTGAAGCTGCCCACCGCAGCTATGTTGTCAATATTTCACAGGCCTGGAATACTTTCGGCCGTGAAATCTGGTACTTGAATGCCTCTGACCCTCGGTTCCAGACCGACTGGCTGGGCCAGGCTGGCCGTGTGCCCGATCGTGCCTATTTCGGCTTCGGCGCAACCGGTGGTGGTTCCTGGGCTTCTCCTTATCAGGCGATTAAGCAGGCGGATATCCTAATCAATTCGACAGGGGGTTCTCCATTTATGTCCGATGCTGAGAAAAAAGCCGTAACTGGTTTTGCCAAGATGATCCAGGGCTATCAGTTTATGATCCCTGCCAATTTTGTCTATGAAAATGGTATCCGGATTGATGTAAAGGACCCGCTCAACCCGGGGCCTTTTGTTAAGTACGAAGATGCTTTGAACCACATGAAAGGCATCCTGGACCAGGCCGACCAGGACTTTAATGCTGCCGGCACCGGTAACTTCCCATTGCGCCTTACCCCTGGTTTTACAGGGTTTACTACGATTCCTGCCCTGCGCCAGGTCAATCAGGCTATCCTCGCACGGCTCAACGCCTATCGCAAAGATTGGCAAGGTGTGCTGACGGCGCTGAACGGCTCCTTTATGAACCTCACCGGTTCTCTTGATCGCGGCCCGGCACATCCTTATGTGGGACCACCAGATGCGTTCAACCCACTGTTTTATCTGCCCAATGCCGCAGTAAACACGATTATTGTAGTACATCCTTCGATGATTGATGATGCCACTGCCGGCGATAACCGTGTCACCAGGAAATTCTTCAGGAGAACAACGCCTGTGGTGGTTACTACGGATGCGACCCCACTCGCCGGCTCGCATCAGGATGCCCGCTGGGCAACCAACACTACGCCAATCGCGTTCATCCGCAATGAGGAGCTGATCCTCCTCAAGGCTGAAGCACATGCCAACCTCAACCAGACGGCAGATGCAGTTGCGGCAATCAATATTATCCGGAATGCAGCCGGTATTGGCAACTATACGGGGGCAACGACCACTCAGGCGCTTATCAACGAGATCCTGTACCAGCGTCGTTACTCGCTCTGGGCCGAGCCGTGGGGCCACCGCTGGATTGATGCCCGTCGCTACAATAAACTGAATGAAATCCCTACGTCTTACGACAAGGGAACTATTTTCAAGCAGTTCCCCCACCCACAGGCGGAGGTGAACTGGGATATTTATAAGAACGGGT
>JBMOJO010000216.1:0-6143 GCA_049315745.1 Saprospiraceae bacterium
GTTTCAAACTTAAATTTGGCGCGAAGCGCCATGAAAATACTTTTTACACAACCCCGGCGCTTCGCGCCAAGAAAAGACTTTTTACACAACCTCTACATGACTATTCTTCCGCCATAAGCACACCGTTGATATTGAGCCGAAGGGCAATATCCATGATCCCGACAACGTACTCCACCGGCGTTTCCTTCTGTGGGGCGATACCGAAGTTGTAATCCCTGGGGCTGGGGAATGCGCGACGCTCCAACATCCTGGCCACTTGCTCCAGGTCCATTCTTTTTCCGTTGAACGCATAGCTGCCATCTACTGTAATCGCGACCTCGTCTATCTTCTTTCCGGAGGCAGTCGGCAAGGCGCTGGAGCTGCCGGGCAGTTTAAGGTTCAGGGCGTTTGGCGCTACCAGACCGGAAGTCAGCATAAAGAAGATCAGCAGCAGGAAAATGATGTCGGTCAAGGAAGACATATTAAACTCCGCGCTTGGTTTGGCACGTTTTTTCAGGGACATAGTGAAAAGGTGCTGAAATTATTCAATAGGTTGTGTGGCGAGGATCGCCCTCACCCTGAGTTTTCCGGCAATTTGCATCACGCGGACGACTTTGTCGAAGGGCGTTCCTGTTTCTGCCAGGATGGTGACCGTATAATCCGGTTTCCCTTTGGCCTCCTGTGCGATTTTTGGGACCAAGACGGCCTCGAGCGCCTCTGCGGCTACTGCCGAATCGCCGATGCTGAACCTCCCGTCCCGGGTAATAGCGACCATGACCGAAGTCGGCGCAACCGTCTTAGAGCCGGATTTAGGCAACTCGATATCGGGCAATTTCACCAGGGTAGAAGTCAGCATGAAAAAAATAAGGAGCAGAAAGATGATATCTGTCAAAGATGCCATACTGAATTCCGCGCTGCTCTTGTTCCTTTTTTTCAATCCCATAAGTGGTGGTTTATGCGCGCCTTCCTGCGGGGTCAGTGCGTTGGTTCCTGGAGCAGATCCATGAATTCCGTTGTCGAGCGCTCCATTTTGAAAACGACCTTTTCAACACTGGCAACCAGGATATTGTACCCGATAAGGGCAAAGATACCAACGGCCAGCCCCACTGCAGTCGTGAGCAGCGCCTGATAAATCCCCCCTGCAAGCAAAGACGGGGTAATGTCTTTTTGAGAGGACATATTGTAGAATGCCTGGATCATCCCGGTAACCGTACCCAGAAAGCCGATCATCGGTGCAGCCCCGGAGATACTCGCCAGCGTGGAGAGGTTCTTTTCCAGTTTGAACACTTCGAGGTTACCGACATTTTCGATAGCGGCATCAATATCGCGAAGGGGTTTGCCGATCCGCTGCAGGCCTTTTTCCATCATCCGCGCCACAGGCGTATCCGTGGATTGGCAGAGCACCCGGGCGTTCTGGATGTTGCCCGACTGTACATATTTGCGGATCAGATCCATGAAATGATCGTCCGGCCGTGCGGCCTTGTTGATGGCCCCGTAACGTTCGACAAAAATATAGACTGCGATAAAGGAGAGGATAAGTTGCCCGATAATAATGGCAATCCCCAGAGGGCCACTTTCCACAATAATGTCTATAAGGCTCTGAGTGACCTTTGCCTGGCCGGCAGTTGCCGCAGCCGCGCCGGTTGCCTGGTCGAGGCCGGAAACAACGGTACCGGCCTGAAGGAAAAATGTTTGGAAACCCATGAATGATGATTTTATTGATCTGCTTAGTTTTTACACAGTGAATTTACACTTTGCCAAAGGATTTTTATCCGATCCCGTCAATATTATTTTCTCTTTCTACACAATTTGAACCAGCCTGTGCAGCTCAGCTATCTTTTTTAAACGGCCACCCAAAGATAAAAATTACTCTAACTAAAAATATTAAGGAATATTTAAGCCAATGCCCTACCCCGGCCCGGGCGACAGTGCTTGCCAGGCGCCATTTTACCGTGGCCAGGTACACGATTTTATCCTGAGCCCACTTCAATTATGCGATAGGCCAAGCGCTTCGTCAAAGAAAGTCCCCGGTAATATTCGGCATCCAAAATATTGGTAATTTTCTTGAAATATCCTTCGGATTCGCTACTTTTGCAATCTTAGCGAAAATTCGCTAAACGACAGATATGCAGCGTCCGGGCCATTTTACCCTAAGGCCGGCTGTTCCCCGCCCCCACGCGGACCCGGTCGCGGCAAGTCTGTTTTTTCGCTGGAACGATTATCCTTCATACCATCTGATAAACCGATCAATATGAATAGACGTATCCGAAAAGCGGCCGTGCTGGGCTCAGGAGTCATGGGTTCCGGCATCGCCTGTCACCTGGCAAATATCGGGTTGGAAGTCCTTCTGCTCGATATCCCTACACCCAATTTGTCGCCTGCTGAGCAGTCCCAGCCGGCTGCCCGCAACCGGCTGGTCAACCAGACCCTTGAAAAGGCCATCAAATCAAAGCCCGCGCCTTTGTACGACAGTACATTTGCCGGGCGGATCCATACCGGGAATTTCGACGATGACCTGGAGAAAATCAAAGACTGCGACTGGATCATCGAAGTCGTTGTCGAAAACCTCGCCATCAAAAAGCAACTTTTCGAAAAAGTGGACCGCTTTCGCGCAGCAGGTTCCATTATCACCTCCAATACCTCCGGGATCCCGATCCACCTCATGGCCGATGGACGGAGCGAGGATTTCAGAAAGCATTTTTGCGGTACGCACTTCTTCAACCCGCCGCGCTACCTCCGTCTGCTGGAGATTATCCCCACCCCGGACACCGACCCCGGCCTGGTCGCGTTCCTTATGCAATACGGCGACCGTCACCTGGGAAAGCGTACGGTCTTGTGCAAAGACACCCCGGCCTTTATCGGCAACCGGATCGGGGTATATGCCATGGGGAAGGTTTATCAGCTCACCACCGACCTCGGGCTGAGCATCGAGGCCGTGGATGCCCTTACCGGCCCGCCGCTGGGCAGGCCTAAGACGGGGACTTTCCGCCTTGGCGACCTGGTTGGCCATGATACCGGTGCGAAAGTAATCCAGGGGCTGCGCGATAATTGCCCCAACGATGAGCAGGCCTCGGCTTTTGTAGTGCCGCCGTATATGCAGTTCCTGCTCGACAACAAGTTTCTTGGCGATAAAACCGGGCAGGGTTTCTACAAAAAAACCAAAGAAAGGGACGAAAAAGGCCGCCCGGTCATCCTGGCACTCAACCTGGACACACTCGAGTATGCCCCCTCCCGTAAACCTGACCTGCCCAGCCTGAAAATGGCCAGGCAGATTGACGACCCCCATCGCCGTATCCCTGCGCTGTTCCAGGCGGAGGATGCCGGCGGCGCCCTCGTCCGCCAATCCCTGGCCGGCCTCTTTGCCTATTCGTCCAACCGCATCCCGGAAATCTCCGAAAACCTGTACAGCATTGACGATGCCATGAAGGCAGGATATGCCTGGGAATTCGGCCCATTCGAATACTGGGATATGATCGGTATTGAAAAGGGGATGGCCACGGCAGAGGCCCACGGCGACCAGGTAGCACAATGGGTAAAAGATATGGCAGCCGCCGGGTTTACTGCTTTCTACCGCCGCCATAACGGCGTACGGCAGTACTATGATCTCCACAGCAAGGGCTACCTGGATATCCCCGGAAGCAAGAACTTCATCCTCCTCGATAACTACCGCGACCAGTCGCCGGTACATAAAACCAGCGAGACTATCCTCCACGATATTGGCGACGGGGTGCTTTGCCTGGAATTCACGAGCCCGCACAACACCCTCGGAGAAGGCGTCCTACGCGGAATACATGATGCCATACAGCTTGCCGAAGAAGGGGAATGGAAAGGATTGGTCATCGGCAACAACGCCACGAACTTCTCCGTAGGGGCCAACCTGATGATGATTGGCATGATGGCCTTCCAGCAGGATTTCGACCAACTGAACATGGCCGTCAATATTTTTCAGCAAACCATCATGCGCTGCCGATACTCCGGCGTACCGGTAGTCGCTGCTACCCAGGGCTATGTTTTCGGCGGAGGATGTGAAATGCTGATGCATTGCGATGGGGCAGCGGTCTCTGCGGAATCGTATGTCGGAGTGGTAGAAGTCGGCGTGGGGCTCATCCCGGGCGGGGCAGGCACTAAAGAGTTCGCCGTGCGGGCTTCGGATAGCTTCCACGACGGGGAAGTGATGATCCCTCAACTCGTGGAGCGGTTCAGGACAATCGCAACGGCCACCGTGGCAACCTCCGCACACGAAGGCTACCGCCACGGATATATGATCCCCGGCCGCGACCGGGTGGTGATGAATAAAGACCGCGCCATCGCAGAAGCCAAAGCAATGGTCATTAACCTTTCCGGTAATTATGTCCAGCCGCAGCCCAGAACCGATATCCTCGTGCTGGGACGCTCCGGCCTTTCTGCGCTATATGTAGGGGCAAACGAACTCCTCCTGGGCAGGTACGCCAGCGAACACGACATCAAAATTGCTAAAAAAATCGCCTGGGTACTCTGTGGCGGTGACCTCACTTCCCCGCAAAGGGTATCGGAGCAATACCTGCTGGATGTCGAACGCGAAGCATTCCTCAGCCTGGCCGGAGAGCCCAAGACCCAGGAGCGTATCCAGTATATGTTGCAGAACAATAAACCCTTGCGCAATTAAAAGGGATGCGCTCCGGTAAGTACAGCGTATTACCGAGCCTGCCGGGTTGCCCGGTAACGCATACAGGTTGTACGCTTTTCGGCAAAAGGCCAATTTATCAACTTTAAACTTCAATCAGATGGAAGCATATATTGTCAAAGCTTATCGCTCGGCCGTGGGCAAATCCAAAAAGGGTGGGTTCAGAAATTTCAGGTCTGACGACCTGGCGGTCGAAGTTATCCGCTTCATGATGTCACAGACGCCAGAAGTGGACCCCAAGCTGGTGGACGACGTCATTGTCGGATGCGCAAACCCGGAAGGTGAACAAGGGTTCCAGATTGGCCGTCAGATTTCGATGCGCGCCCTGGGCAAAGAAGTTCCGGGCATGACCGTCAACCGCTACTGTGCCTCGGGCCTGGAGACGATCGCTATCGCAGTGGCGAAAGTGCGGGCCGGCATGGGCCATATTTATATTGCAGGGGGCGCCGAAAGTATGAGCCTGGTCCCTATGACGGGCTATAAAGTTGCCCCGAGCTACGCAGTAGCAAGTACGACCCCAAATTATCTGACCGGAATGGGGCTCACGGCCGAGGCCGTCGCACAAAAACACGGGATAACCCGGGAAATGGCCGATGCCTTTTCCGTAAGCTCCCATCAAAAGGCCGCAGCGGCCATAGATGCGGGTAAATTCAAGGGGGAGATCGTACCGGTTACCGTACAGGAAGTTTTTGTGAAAAATGACAAACGCGTAGAACAAACCCACGTGGTGGATACCGACGAGGGCGTTCGTCGCGATACGACAATGGAAGGCCTCTCCGCGTTGCGTCCCGCTTTTGCACAAGGCGGGGTAGTAACCGCAGGCAACGCTTCCCAAACCTCCGATGGGGCAGCTTTTGTAATGGTCGTCAGCGAAGAAATGATGCACTCCCTCGGCCTGAAGCCAATTGCCCGAATGGCCGCTTGCAGTGTCGCAGGTGTGGAGCCACTTTATATGGGCCTCGGCCCCTGTGCAGCCATCCCTAAAGCGCTGCACCAGGCCGGGTTGAAGCTCCACGATATCGAACAAATTGAGCTCAATGAGGCTTTCGCCGCACAAGCACTCGCCGTCATCCAGGAAGCCGGCCTCAATCCCGATATCGTCAATCCCAACGGTGGGGCAGTAGCCCTCGGCCACCCGCTCGGATGTACCGGTGCCAAATTAAGTACTCAACTATTCAACGAAATGCGCCGCCGAAACCAAAAATATGGCATGGTCACCGCCTGTGTCGGTGGCGGACAAGGAATCGCCGGGATTTACGAATTGCTCTGAAGCATTCCACAAGAACGATTGTCGGCCCAGGCACCAATCCCTGCTGCCGACAGGCTGCCGGTCAGGGCTTTTTGAGGTTGTGTGAAAAGTCTTTTCTCGGCGCTCCGCGCGGAATTATGTTTTGAGAGGGATTGTGTAAAAAGGTTTTTGCCGCCTGCGGCGGCAAAACATTATTTTGAGAGGTTGTGTAAAAAGGTTTTCGCCGCCTGCGGCGGCGAAATATTCTTTGGA
>JBMOJO010000217.1:0-6139 GCA_049315745.1 Saprospiraceae bacterium
AATTTCGAAAACGATGTGCATCTAAAGAGAATATTCTGCCGCCGAAGGCGGCAAAAGACTTTTTACACAACCCCTTAAAATATAATTTGGCGCAAAGCGCCCGAAAGTTGAACAAACTGCTGGCTTGAAAGGCCGATATAAAACAAAAAACCCTGTAAATCAATTATTTACAGGGTTTTTTAGATTTTTTGCTGTGAGGGAAGGATTCGAACCTTCAAAGGGAAGTTAGCATAGGAACAGTTTCGCGGTGGTCAACCCCAGTCCTGGAGCCGGCCTCGCCAGGCAAGGCAAGGCGAGGTCGCTGAGACTTATTCCAAGTTTATCCAGTTCCGGCCGAAGCCGGGTCCCTACCCCCGAGACAAGAGGGCATGGCTGCCTGTTTCATCACCTCACATTTTCGATCGTAGCTATCGGCTTTCCGTAGCAGCGATAGGACAAATTTAAAGCACTGCACCTTTTTTTGCAAATATTTTATCGTTTTTTTTATTTTATTATAATTTTTGTAAAAAAATTGAGCTTTTAATATAAATAATTGAACTTTTTATTGATGAAAGGGTAGGGTTTTATAAAGTCAGAAATTGGCAATGCGCCGGGTACAGGGCTGGATGGGAAGTGCTTATGCCAGACCAGGCAATATAGCGGGCTTACAGCAACAAGTCCGGTATATTGTATTTGCAGTTAAGCAGATTAGTTATATCTTAAGCCGCCAAACGCCGAATTGCTTATTTTAATACGCCCAGACTGCCCGAATCGGGCCCGGCACCGGGGAATATCCCCGTTTTCGTCCATACAAAGGCTTTCCGGATCCGTATGGCACGGCTTTTTGGCCAGACAACCCCAGCAATTAGAAGATCAATGATTTGTTCACTATTTAATTAACCTGATTTATGTCAAGTCACAACGAATCATGGGGTTCACGTGTAGGTTTGGTATTGGCAATGGCCGGCAATGCAGTGGGGTTGGGCAACTTCCTGCGCTTTCCGGTACAAGCCATACAAAACGGCGGTGGCTCCTTCATTATCCCCTATCTGGTCTGTTTTTTCCTGATGGGAATCCCGCTCTTGTTCATCGAATGGTCCATGGGCCGCTTTGGGGGCCGGCATGGGCACCACAGTACGCCATTTATCATGGACTCGATGTCAAAGTTCGCTTTCTGGAAATATATCGGGGTCTTTGGCATCTTTACCAACCTCGCAGTGGCCGCGTATTACTGCTACCTGGAAAGCTGGGCGCTGGGCTACGTCTGGCATTCGCTCATGGGCGTATTCGGTGGCCAGACGAGCGACCAAGTCTCTCAATTTTTTGGGGATTATACGAGCCTGAGCAGCGCGCAGCCCATTGTCTTCTGGATAATATGCCTGGTCCTGAATACCTATATCCTCTCCCGCGGGCTTAGCGGAGGAGTGGAGAAAGTGGCCAAAGTCGGCATGCCCTTGCTGATCCTCTTCGGGATTATCCTCGCCATCCGCGGGATTTCCCTGAAAGCGGGCAATGACGGGGCCATCTTCGACGGAACGGCGGGCCTGAACTTCCTCTGGACGCCGAACTTCGATACGATATGGTCGGGAAAGGTATGGCTTGCAGCGGCAGGGCAAATCTTCTTCACCCTTTCCGTCGGCATGGGCAGTATCCAGTGCTACGCATCTTATATGCGCTCCCGCGATGATATCGCGCTCAACGCAATGTCAGCAGGCTGGATGAACGAGTTTGTAGAGGTCGTCCTCGGCGGCGCGATCGTCATCCCGATTACAGTAGGTTACTTCGGCATTGACGGCATGACCGAGCTGGTCAATAAAGCGGGTGGCCTGGGGCTGGGCTTCCGCACCCTACCCTACCTCTTTCAGCAGTGGGGGCCTATCCTTGCGGTATTTGCCGGGGTGATGTGGTTCAGCCTGCTCTTCTTCGCAGGGATTACCTCCTCATTGGCCATGGGCACCCCGATTATGGGCTTCATGCGGGACGAGTTTGGATGGCGCCGCGAGCGTGCCGCCTGGCTCTTCGGCATATTGGTTTTCGCCCTGGGCCTGCCGACGGTTGTTTTCTTCAACTATGGCGTTTTTGATGAATACGATTATTGGGCCGGCACCGTCTCCCTGGTCGTGTTCGCCCTTTTCGAAACTATCCTCTTCGCCTGGGTCTTCGGGGTCAACCGGGGATGGAAGGAAATCACCCTCGGGGCAGATATCCATGTACCCATCGTATTTAAATATGTGATTAAATTTATCACGCCGCTTATCCTCCTCGCCGTTTTTATCTTCAGCCTTCCTTCTATCGCAGATACTATCAATAATACCGCTATTCATAAACAGCTGATGGATCCTACGATCGGCGAGGCAACGATCGCCGAACTTAAAAAGACTATTTTATTGAGAAATATCGCAAGGCTTGCCTTGCTCGGGATGTGGATCGGTGTCGCTGTACTCGTAGCCATCGCATACCGCAAACGGCAGAGGGCCGGCAGATTCTCAGCAACTGCGTAATTTTTTATTCAGACCACAAACTTTTTAATATGAATACGACCGCGTTGATCATGTGGCTCGGGGCGATAATCACCGTCACTGCCTTTACAGCATATTTTTTCTATAAAGTCCTCACCATACCCCCTGCTGCACAGGAAGAGGACGAACAGCCTGTCCCGCCGGTAAAGTCTTTCGATGTGTCCTGACGCTTGCCGCGCAAGGGCCGGGCAATGTTTTTCTGAGACGTTGTCTCACAGATAGGGGTTGTCTCAAAAGAACATTTTGCCGCTGCAGGCGGCAAAATGTTCTTTTGGGGTTGTGTAAAAAGGTTTTTTACGGCGCTTCGCGCCGAATGATGTTTTGAGCGACACGTCATTTTCACGATTTCGCTTCGCGAAATCGTGAAAATGACGTGTCGCTCAGAAGAATATTCTGCCGCCGTAGGCGGCAAAAACCTTTTTACACAACCCCAAATATTATTTCCCAGGGCGCGCCCTGCTAAATAGTTACGAAAATGACGTGTCTCTCAGAAGAATATTCTGCCGCCGCAGGCGGCAAAATACTTTTTACACAACCCCTCGAAATATCATTAGGCACAAGGCGCCAATAAAAGGCTTTTTTATCCAATCCTAAGCGAGGTTTTGCAAAGAGTCTTTCTCCGCCTGCGGCGGCAGAACATTCTCTTTATAGACACATCATTTTCAAAATTTCGCTTCGCGAAATTTTGAAAATGATGTGTCTATAAAGATATAATTTGGCGCGAAGCGCCATGGAAAGGCTTTTTAAACCCCAATATAAATTTCAACACCTAAGGCGGCAGGGAAAAAATTATTTTCCAGCTATTCCGCGCGTTGGTTTTAGCTGTTTAGAAATTGCTGTCGCCGCCCTCTTTCAGGTCGGAGTTATTGATTTTGCTCCTGCGCTCGCGGCGGTTGCCGTTGAAATCGAGTTGGCCAAAGCGGTAGTTAAAGCTAATGCCGAAGGAACGCTGTGCCGTGGCGAAGTTATTTTCCTGGAAGAAAGTTGGCCCTTCCAGGCGGTTTGGAAAGCGGAGGTCCCGGCGGAAAGGTTGGTCAATAATGATACCCAGGCTGGCCTTTTTATTGGCAAAGTCTTTCCGCACCCCAAAACTCGAACGGGAATGGGAGGCGCGATAGCCCTGCAACGAATACCGGGGAGAATTATAAAATCCGGAAACTTCTGCCCTGAATGTTGGTGTAAAGCTGTACGTAACGTTCAGGTTGCCGCGGTACTGCAGGCCGTTGTTGCTCAGGCGCTGGCCATTGACCGTGGCTTCGGTATAGTAATTGGCCACATTGACCCCCCCGCGGATATTCAATTTGTCCTTCAGGTTCAGCGAAGTAAACAAGTCTATACCATAGGTGTAATTGGTGCCGATATTCTGGTAAGTCGTAACAGAAGTCCCTGCAGAATCCACTTCCAGATAATTTTCGATCACATCCCCGGTATGCCGGACGAAGGACGAGACGTTGAGGACAATGCCTTTCACGAAGGTATTGTAACCGATTTCAAAAGCATTGGTCGTTTCGGGCAGCAATGTAGGGTTCCCTACAGTAATATTGCGGGGGTCGTCGAGGGGAATGTAGGGGTTGATAAAACGCAGGCTTGGCCGCTGGATGCGCTGGCTGTAGCTAAAGCGGAGGCTGGAAAACTGCCCCATCTTGCGGCTCAGGATCACACTGGGCAGCAAATTGTCGTAGTCGAAGTTGAATTCTGTTTCGTTGGTATTGAAATCGCCAAAAATGGACGTATGCTCATAGCGGCTCCCGATGACCATGCCATATTTTTCGCTAAGGGCAATATTGAAAGACAGATATCCTGCATATACATTCTGTTCATAGTTCAGCACGTCCGAACGGTTTCTGTCGAGGACATATCTGCCCAGGGCGGTATTGAAATCCTGGTATTGGAAATCGCTTTCGATGATGCGGTAGATGGCCTTGGCACCTGTCTCCAGCTTAAGTTTTTTGGAAAAAGGATGTACGTAGTCCGCCTGGAGCGTCGTTTCGACGTTGACGCCGTCGTTCCGGTTATTTTCGTTGCGATACAGGGAGGGGTCGCTGCCTTGCTGCAGGATTTCGTTTTTCTGGAGGCTCACGTCGCCGTTCATTTGCAGGGCGAGGGAGAATTCCTGCTCTGGTTTTTTGAACGTACGCCTGTAGTCGGTCGTCCAGTCAAACCCACCGTTGATCGAGCTGCCCTTGGCATAGCGGTCGTAGGTTTGGTAAAGCTTATTGACGGGGTCGTTATAGATAGACTCGGTATCGTTTTCTGAAGTCCGGCCGAACGCCCGCATAGAAAAGGTACTGCTAATACTGTTATAGGCATTGAAGTCGTAGGTCAGACCGAGATTCGCCCGGGGGCCAAAAAATGTCCCGTCGCCGACGCTGTTCTGTTCCAGGGTGCGCGTCTGGTTGCCGATATAGTCCTCGCGGATGAAGTTTGCTGTGGAAGGCCTGGAGAAAGAGGACCAGCCGCCGGCCCCGAAGTTCAGTCCAAAACGGCCCCGCACGAGGTTGAGGTTGATATTTGTATTTGCATTCCGGGTGCCTACCGCTCCGCCCACAGACCCCGTAAAGCCTTCTGCTGATTTCTTTTTGGTAATAATATTGACGATCCCAGCCGAGCCTTCACCATCATACTTGGCTGTTGGTGCCGTAATCACTTCGACGCTTTTGATTTGATCCGCGGGGATGGAACGCAGGGCGTCGGCAGGATTAGCGGCAAACATTCCCGACGGACGGCCGTTGATCAGGATCATGACCTGCGTCGAACCGCGCAGGGAGAGGTTGCCCTCTGCGTCCACTGCAAGGAGGGGCACGCGCTGCAGCAGGTCTGTTGCATTGCCAAAACTGGTGTTTACGTCCTTTTCGGCGTTGTAAACGATCTTGTCAATTTTATTTTCGTACGTTCCCGCCTGGCCGGTTACCTCCACTGCCGCCAGGTCTATGCCCTCTGCGACAAATATCACCTTACCGGCGTCGAAATCCGGATTTTTGGGCGTGAGCTCGATATCTGCGATCGTCTGCGACTGATAACCGATGAAAGATAGCTGGAGACTGTATTTGCCGAGGCGGACATCGTTGAATTTGAATTGACCTTTCTCATCCGTTACGGCCCCCCCCTTCTGGGTTTTGGTCTGGGCGTCCAGTAGTACGACCGATGCGAATTCTACGGGGGATTTGTCCCCGGAGTCCAGCAATTGTCCGATGATACGACCGGTTATAGCCGGTGCGCCCATGCTGGGCGGCCCTCCCGTGACGGGTCGTTGGGCGAGCAACGATTGGATGGTCAGGAGGGTCAGTGCGGTTGCAAGCAGTTTCATATTTGAGTATTCTGAATTTTTACAATTGGATGACATTAGAACCCTTCTAATGAAAAAAACTCCCCAATTGTTTCAATCGCACCCAAAAAAGCCCCCAACAACAAGATTATATAGACGAATAACCGCCTGAGCAATGTGACAGCAACACCTGGCCTGTACAGGAAATTACCCATTTCGCGTATTTTGGGTTTCCATCTGCCAGGGTTATCCGCGGCTTCGCCGCGAAGGATATTTTTAGGGGTTGTGTAAAAAGTATTCTGCCGCCTGCGGCGGCAAAATACTTTTTACACAACAGTGTAGCGATTGCATTCGCCTCGCAAATAAAGAAAAAAAA
>JBMOJO010000218.1:0-6121 GCA_049315745.1 Saprospiraceae bacterium
CTTATTTGGCAGAAAGGGAAATAAAAACAACCACTCACACTGGAGTTAAAACCAAGTTTAATGAAGAACTCATAAAGACAGGTAAAATAGATCGAGAATTAGGCATTGCCTTCAATCAATTATTCTCAATGCGGCAGGATGCAGACTATGAGGATTTCGAAGAGATCAGTGAAAGTGAGGTAAGACCAATGACCACACAGGTTCAGAAATTGCTAATTGATTTGGAAATGTTACTTATTCTTGAAAAGTAGAGAAAGGGCTCCATTGCGAGAGAAGCATGCAAAGACCTTTTCTTTTTTTGAAGAAATCCCAAAGGATTATGTAGCCATAAGGTTATTGCAAAATAATTCAAAAAAAGGTGCCAGTTTTAGCACTGGCACCTTCAAAATAAAACTAAACCCCAGTAAATTTTTGACCTTTGCCATGAAAAGTCTGTTAGCAATTGGTATTGAGAATGATAATCATCACTATAACCATTGACTATTAAGCTCTTAGCGAGCCAAATATTTGGTATTCAATTAAGGCTATGAATCATACAAGCCGATTTCTTCGTCACCTTGCATAATTTCAACCAGGAGCGCTTCCCGTTCTTCGCTTTTCCTTTTTTTGTATCCTACACAATCTTCAAATTTGACCCTTCGGTGTTTCCCTACCTTGGTAAAAGGGATTTCATCTTCTTCAAGCAGCTTGACAAGGTGCGGACTTGAACAGCCTAAAAATTCTGCTGCTGCCTGGGTCGTCAACTCCGTGGCGATCGGGATAATAGAAATGGGATTTCCCTTACTTGTAGCCTCCAAAATCTGAGCCAGGAGTTTTAGAGCATGCAAGTGTCCATTTTCCGCACAATCCACCCGTATCCCCTGTAGAGACAACGCACGCGTTGTCTTTGCCCGGGGTTGTGGCTATTTTTTGTGGGCTGTCTTCCGGGTATGGAAAATTATTTCACGCAAAGACGCCAAGCCGCAGAGGGAAAGAAGATATTTTTCTTAGCGACTCTGCGTCTTTGCGAGAAAAAAATCATTTCACGCGAAGACGCGAAGCCGCAAAGGGGGGTACAGCATTTGCGGAAAAAGCGATGGTGCGGATATTGCCGCATTTTTCATCCCGTGGGTGGTGTTGCCGGGCATGGTTGGGCGAATGGTGGTTCGTGGGGAAAGCTCGAAGCTACGATTGCTGACCGGTGCAGAAGCTTTCAAATGGATAGGAGCGGGTAAACGACAAAATTAAAATATCCGAAACGGTGCAAAAAACGGGCATGAACAATTATCTTTAAATCCCATTAAAATCGAAACGTAAGCCCAATGACGCCTGAATATAGAAACCAGAACCACGGACAGCGCCAAACCGGAAAAGGCGGTCCTCCAACCCTGTACCTTGCCTTCGCCAATCACCTGCAAGAGCCATTAGATAACCTCGTCGTGGAAAGTCGGGAAGTGCACAAAATCCTTCTTCCGCGCGAACAGGAAGGACACTTCAATCTTCACAGGGAAGATTTTGCGCAACTGGATACGATCGCACATTATCTGACAGCGTTCATGAACCAGGTCTTGATATTTCACTACGGTGGCCATGCAGGCTCGGCCTCCTTGCTGCTGCACGATCTCGAAGCCAATGCAGAGGGCGTCGGTACCATGCTGGCCCAACAGAAAGACCTGGCCCTGGTTTTCCTGAACGGCTGTTCGACCAAAGAACAAGTTGTCTCCCTGCTCAGGAAGGGTATTCCTGCAGTCATCGCCACATCAGCCCCGGTCAACGATACCCGCGCCAAAGATTTTGCCATCCGTTTTTATCAGGCACTGTCCAACGGGTACAGTATCGGCAAATCCTTTGATATGGCCAAAGGGTACATAGAGGCGCTGCCTGCTTCATCTATTGCTTTTCACCGGGGCATTTTTCAACCTGATGCCACAACTGTGGATACCTTCCACTGGGGCCTCTACGCACGCGATGAGAAAGCCCTGGAGTGGACCCTGCCGGAATACATCAAAAGTATGCCACGGAAAGCTGCCCGCCTGGGAAGCGATATGGCCATTGTCAACTGCAACCGAAAAGAGATCCTCCGGCAGTTTGAGCTGGGCTTCGAACGTGCGGAAGATTCAGGCCAGTCGGTGGCATCGTTTCTGCTCCTGCATCAACCCTACGGGGAATCGGAAAGCCTGGTCAAGCGGCTGATAACCCACCTTGCTGAAAACAGAAAAGCGGTCAAATTCCCGGGATTTGACAAAATTGATATTGAAACGGTGGAGCTGGACGGTATCGAATCCAGGCACGAAGCTGAGCATTTTGTGCGTAAGGCTTTTAACAGGCAACTGGGCGCCAATAAGTTGCGCTACTTAAATGAGTTTATAAAACAAATGGGGGCCGGCGAATTACCTCCGTTCAGCAATGCCGGTTATATTCCGCTTGCTTTTAATATCAAATTTCGTGCGGCTGCCTGGCCAACCCTCGTCAATCCCCTCCTGGAGTGGCTATTCGCCGATTTCCTGAAACCGGACGCCGATATGCCCCCAAAGCAGATGTTCGTATGCTTCTTTATCCTTGAACCGCTGCGGCAAAATAAAGGGGGAACGACGGGTTCCTCCAGTTTTTTGGAAAAGCTAATGGGCAAAACCAAAACAGGCCCTACCCCAGACGATGAACTGTACCGTCAAATGATGGAATCGCTCCTTCGATCCAGCGCTCAAATTCCAGTCATCGCTTTGCCTAAATTGACCAAAGTATATCGGCAAGACCTCGACGACTGGTACAGACCCTATGAACCTAATGAAGCCCATCGGGATATTTTAGTGGGTCAACTGATCGAAAAACTTCCAAAAAGTACGGAAGGCTGGGATATGTCCCATGTAGAAATACAGCTTCGGCATATCGTTGAAGCTCACCGGAATAATGAACGGCGTATTTAAAGTATCTAATTCTGGATCTCACAGCAAGTATTCGACCGCGATAAATCTATGTCTATGAATTATTATTCTGAGAACAAGGCCAAAGGCGTTCCCGGGTACGACGATACCCTCCTCCGGCGACTGAAGTCGGACAATATGTACATCATCTCCCCTGCCCTCCAGCGTGCCGTTGACCTGGCCCTTTTTCTGGGCCAACCCCTCCTGCTGACCGGGGAACCGGGAACTGGTAAGACAGAACTGGCCCGCCATATCGCCGGCCATTTCGATAGGGCCGGCGAGACCAACAACTTCTATGTATTCCATACCAAGACTACTTCCACAGCCCAGGATTTGTTCTACCGCTATGATGCACTGCGGCATTTCCAGTTTACACAAAATGGGGGCAGGGAAATCAGCGATGAGGAAGTGGAAAGACGCTTTATCCGATACCAGGCGCTGGGCGAAGCCATCCGGTCGGGAAAGCGGTGTATCGTACTGATAGACGAAATTGATAAAGCCCCCCGGGACTTTCCCAACGACCTGCTGGACGTAATGGACGACCTGTCGTTCGAAGTGCCGGAACTGGGTTGGGTGGGGGATAAAAAGGTGCACACCGACCCCGCCAACCGCCCCATCGTCGTGCTGACCTCTAATTCCGAAAAAAACCTGCCCGATGCGTTTCTTCGCCGCTGCGTGTTCTTTAATATTGAATTTCCCAGCGACAAGATGCTGGCCGAAATCCTGAATAAAAAACTCGTGTACTTCAAAGAGGAGCAATACGAGGCCGTGATCCGGCATTTCCAAAAAATACGGGAACTTTGCGCACGGAAAAAACCTTCTACCGCGGAGCTACTGCAATGGACTGCGGTTTTGGAGCAACTGCATAGCGCAAAACGCATTCGCATCGAAACTATAGACAAGCCCTCGGTCGCGGAAAGGGAGGTGTGGCACAGCACCTACGGTATCCTGGTCAAAGACCGCGAAGACCTGGACAGGGTATTGGAAAAACTTTAAAAACCCAAGGGCTGATTTCCGTGTACGAACCGATACTAATGCTGTTGAAGGCCCTGGAAAACGAGGGCTTCCCGATAGGGGTGGATACCTGCCTGCGTGTGGCAGCGGTTTGGAAAAACCTGCCTCACCCACTGGATATGGATGCCGCCTGCGATTTCCTGTGCCCACTCGTTGCCCAAGGCCCCGCTGAGCAAGAAAAATTCCGGCAGTGGTTTCCGCGCTATGCGCACTTGCTGGGGATCGTGACTCAAGCCGCAGAGCCTGAGAATGTAAAGGCCAAGGAAGTCCCGGTGATGGTTTCTAAAGTGGGGCCAAAGCCGAGGCGCCGGGTTTATGCCGCTTTTACCGCGCTCCTCGCGGCAGTTTTGAGTATTGCGTTGTTCTGGTATTTTCAAAGTACAGTAGAGAAAAAGCCTCAAACAACTACCGGGAAAACAGTAGGGAAAGAGCTTCAAACAACTGCCGATACATCCGGTGCACAACCCCAAAACAAGGATATCGGCGTGGCCCCAACAGGCGATGCGCCCGGGCTTCCCGGGATACTGCAAGACACTCAAAACTGGCTCATTTACGACAGGGAATTTCTGTTTTCCCTTCTCTCTTTGCTATTGCTGACGGGAGGAGCAGGGCTCTTCTTCTGGTTACGGGCCCAGCGGCGCTATGCCGCCCGTCAGGAAAAGGGCGATGAACCACCTTACCAACTTCCCATCAAAATCAACCGGGCCGACGCGATTACCGTAAGGCCGGAATTTGTGACCGCCGTCAACCGCCTCAGGAGCCGCGAAACCAGCGAGCGCCTGCGGATCAGTTTGCCCCGTACCATTGCCGCCACTGTACGACAGGGGGGGCTCCTGGAGATCCGTTTCGACAATTATACGCGCCCGGTGGAGTACCTCCTGCTGATTGACAAAAACAGCGGGCAAAACCACCAGTCTCAACTTTTTGAATACGTCTATCAGCACTTGCTCCGGCAGGAGGTCCATGCGGAGCGCTTCTTTTTCGACGGTACCCCCCTGTGGTGCTGGAACGAACGGTATCCGGAAGGGATCCCGCTGGGGCGGGTCAAACATCTTTACCGCGATGCCCGGCTGCTCGTGCTGAGCAATGGCTATGGGTTGATCAGTGCCGTTACCGGTGAACTGGAGGATTGGAGCCTCCAGCTTGCGGATTGGAAACGCAGGGCTTTGCTCACGCCCGCACCAATGGCAGCGTGGAACTACCGCGAGGCAACCCTCGCTGATCTTTTTCCGGTTATGCCCTCCAGGGTAGAAGGTATTGCCCAGGTTGTGCGCTACTTCGAAAAGCTGCCCACACCAAACCTGCGCGATTGGAAATATGATCTTGGTGCAAACGACAGCCCTGTACCCATCCATCCAGAAAAAGTGGCAGATTCCCTCTCCCAACACCTCCGGCCAGAGGTACTGCGCTGGGTAGCTGCCTGTGCCCTGTACCCTGAACTGCACTGGGACCTCACCCTGCGCCTGGGCGAAGTCCTGTCCCCGACAGGGGCCCCACCCCTGGCAACTTTTGAAAATGTCGCCGTCCTGGCCCGCCTTCCCTGGTTCCAAAAAGGGGTCATGCCCAATGCCGTACGGCGCCAGCTGCTGGAATCGGGGATACTCGACGAGAATGACCGCAGACTGGCGCGCTCCGCCATCGTTCGGGTGCTGGAGGATAATATCCCCGACAATCCGAAGAGTTATGCCTTCAACGAACACCAGTTGCACCTGGCCATCAACGAACTGCTACTGGCACGCGTACCACGCGAAAAAAAACGCTGGCTGCAACAATACCGGGAACTCTATGGCCAGGGAATCAAAGGTGATTCGGTTTCTATTGTGGAGCTGGACCGGAGGTTCAATAAATTGCTGGATTTCCCGCTGCCCCGGCGCCTGGGCGATTTTCTCTTCCCGGAAGGGCGCAGTATATTGGGCCTAAGGCCCCGAACGCCTATACTCCTTGCGTGCTGCCTGGCCTTTTGTATGTGGGCCCTTGGCCGGTTCCTGTCTTATAAGGCATCCATAGACCGTATTCCCACCAATCTGGTAGAAGCCCTTTCTGCCAACATGGTGCGCGTACGCGGGGGCACCTTCACGATGGGCTGCACGGTGGAGCAGGGCGGCGATTGTTATGACTGGGAGAAGCCAACGCACCAGGTTACGGTGTCAGATTATTATATTGGGAAGTACGAGGTGACGCAAAAGGAATGGCGGGAGGTGATGGGG